>JAITVX010000224.1 GCA_031285575.1 Bacteroidales bacterium | reverse complement strand
CAGAACTGTAAGGCAGGCGAAGTACGTCATGGCTCGATGCCGTACTGCACGAAGACGTTTAATCTCAGCCCACTCCGAAGTTCGGGATGATCGGTCGCATCAGGTACGACCACAAAGTTAATCACACCGTTTGTAGTAGTAGGCGAGACATTGGTCACGGTGCCAGGCAGGCGCTGGGAGGCGACCTCAATCGTCGCCGGAGCCCCAATATGGATACGATTGGCGTATCCGTCGGTCACCTCGGCCTCGGCCTTGAAGCAACTCAGGTCGGAAACGATTGCAATCTGGGTGCCCTGAGGAACAAGACTCCCGATCTGATTGTTGATGAAGGTCAGTGTGGCCGACTGAGGCGACAATATACGGGCATCTTCCAGAAGTCTGGCACTCTCCTGCAACGATTTTTCAAAGATGCTCAATTCCAGTTCCTGAACCTTCAATCCCGCTTCGACACGCTTGCGCTCGTTTGCGGGTGACCCCATCTGGGTCAGCAGCAGTATCGCCTCATCGTAGCTCAATTCGGCCCGGCGCACTAACTCCCAAGCTGTCGAGGTAACGTTCGCCCTGTAAATCGGTATAAAGTTGATCCAGCTTCATGGATTGGATCTGTTGCTGCATTTCCAGTTCGGAGAGGCTATTTTCGAAATCTATGCGTACCTGCACCAATTTACTCTGCCACATAGCTTGTTCGTCCAATTTTCGCAGGTACTCCGTTTCTACAGAGGTCAGATCGAGCTTCAGCAGCGGTTCGCCGGCGTTCACCATGATCTCAATCGTGCCCCGGTCAACCTTGCCGATAGTGAGGTTTTTTACTGAAACCGTTTCCGACATCCATATGTCTGTCAGTACAACGGCCGCGACAATAGCACCGAGTCCTGCTACCAATCGGATTATATTTTTGCGCTGCCGCGCTATCTTGATCTGCCTGGGTATCTCCCTGTCCATATTGTGAAAAAGTTTGATACCCGCCAAGCAATCGAAGTGCCAAAATAATAATGTGCTGATAAACAAAATAATTGCATTTTTGAGAATGTCTGATTTTGGACAAAAGAGTTCACCCTCGGACAATAATGTGTAAAAAAGTCTTTGTCGAAACCTTAAAATCGTTGTCTGGGTGGATTGTGGTAATAATATGGCCTCGATAGAAATAAAAAAACAACTTTTTACAGCAGCTACAGCACGTACGGAATAACCGGATTATGTAACCATCTTTACTGAATCTAACCCCTTTTCTAAACTGTACTTCATAAAAACACTTCAAAAATTGTGCCCAACTTTTGGGGATAATTCAGGTTGAGCGGCTTTGCCTTCGCATAAAAGAGTTCAGAAGAGTGTGTACGCCATATGAAAAACTCGGTGTAATATATTTGGCATTCATGATTTTAGCTTTTATTCACGATGAACTGAAATTATGCTAATGCTTGCCGTAGCAAGCGACGAACAGAATATTTATTTACATTTCCTCAAGAAGTTTAATAGCTTTGCAGAATGAATACCTTATATAACATTGTGGTGTATGTGGCGACATTTGCAGTGAGCGTTGCAGCGCGGTTCAATTCAAAAGCAGGGCTCTGGCACACCGGCATACACGGATGGAAACATCGGTATGCCGCAAAGGTCGGCGCCGGCAAGAAAACCGTGTGGATACACTGCGCTTCGCTTGGAGAGTTTGAACAAGGAAGGCCTGTAATCGAATCGCTGAAGGCGCAGTATCCGGAATATGCCGTTGCGCTTACGTTTTTCTCTCCTTCGGGGTTCGAGGTAAGGAAAAACTACGCCGGTGCCGATTATGTATTTTACCTGCCGCCCGACACGCCGGGAAACGCCCGCAGACTGATAGACATGCTTAATCCTGCGTTTGTCGTTTTCGTCAAGTACGAATTCTGGAACAACTACATATCCGAGCTCCACCGCAGAGCCATCCCGCTGTACCTCATCTCCGCCATATTCAGGCCCGGGCAGCACTTTTTTAAATGGTACGGGGCATTTTTCAGGAATATCCTGAAGAAGTTTACCATGTTTTTTGTTCAGGACATGGCGTCGCTTGAGCTGCTGGCATCGGCAGGAATACGGAATGCCATTGTAGCCGGCGATACGCGCTTCGACAGAGTGGCGCAGATTGCCTCGGAAGCCAAAGAAATAAAAACCATCGAACAGTTCCGTGGCAGCGAGAAACTGTTTCTGGCAGGAAGCAGCTGGCGGAACGATGAGGAAATTATTGCACGTTACATAAACACCTCTCCGGCCAGGATGAAATGGGTTTTTGCACCCCACGAGCCGACCCCAGAGAACGTTGCGAGGCTTGAAAGGCTGCTCGACGTGAAGTGCGTACGGTATTCGCGCTACACGGAACCCGACAGCGATGCAAGAGTGCTGATAATCGACGGCGTGGGAATACTGTCGTCGGCATACCGCTATGCCCACATTGCCGCAATTGGCGGAGGATTCGGCAAGGGTATTCACAATATTCTCGAGGCAGCGTGCTGGGGGCTTCCGGTGATGTTCGGGCCCGAATATGGCAGGTTCAGGGAGGCTGTTGAGCTGATAGACAGAAACGGCGCGGCAAGTTTCAATTCATTTGAAACATTCAGCGCAGTAACAGACAGATGGCTCTCCGACAACCACCTTTACACACAGGTCTCGCAGGCCTCGCAACAGTATGTTGCCGACAACCGCGGAGCAACAGATACGATACTCAACACTGTGTTTGCAAAAACTTATTAACATTAGCTGTCTGAAAACCTGTTTAAAACCTGCGCACACTCCGCAATATTCCCTGCTGCAAAGAAATATGAACCGACGGTGCCGGTTTTAACAAAAATGTAATTGCAATGTAACCGACATTACGTTTTGTTATCATAATTTTGCAGTAATATTTTTAATCAAAAACTAACTTTATGAAGAAACTGTTAAAACAAATCTTCCTGACATCAGGCTTTATGTTCATGGCCGCAGTTATGGCTTACGGACAGGGAGCTACAACGTCTTCGCTGAGCGGTAAAATTACCGACAGCAGCGGCGAGTCGCTCCCCGGAGCAAGCATTGTAGCCACACACACACCGTCGGGCACACAGTATGCCACAATTGCCGACAACGCAGGCAACTACCGCATAACCAACATGCGCGTGGGAGGCCCCTATACCGTTAACGTTTCATTTATCGGTTATGCAACACAGTCATATACCGAAATTACGCTGAAGCTTGGCGAAACATACGTTCAGAACGGACAGGTAGCCGAGTCGGCAACCAGCCTTGCCGAAGTAGTTGTAACGGCCGGAGCCAGAAACTCCATCCTGAGCTCGGAGCGTACAGGCGCCCAGACCAACGTAAGCGGCAGAGACCTCGCTGCGCTACCAACCATTACCCGAAGCATTACCGACTTTGCCAAATATACGCCCCAGTCGCAGGGTAACTCGTTTGGCGGCCGCGATGCACGCTACAACACAATTACTGTCGATGGCGCCGCATTCAACAATAACTTCGGACTGAGCAGCAACCCCCTTCCCGGCGGAAGCGCACAGCCCATATCGCTCGACGCTATCGAAGAAATATCGGTTAGCGTTGCTCCTTACGATGTTACAAAGTCGCAGTTCACCGGAGCCAGCATCAATGCCGTTACACGCAGCGGCGACAACACGCTTAAAGGCTCGGTATATACCTACATGCGCCCCAAGTCGTTCACAGGAAACACCGTTGACGGAAACGAAATTACCGGAGCCAACGACCGCAACTCGCAAAACTACGGACTACGTCTCGGCGGGCCTATTATTAAAAATAAACTCTTCTTCTTCGTAAGCGGCGAATACGAAAAGGAATCGATACCCGGTATTCAGTGGCGGGCAGCAAAAGCCGGAGAATCGCAGGATGAAAACCTGAAAATATCGCGCACAACCGAAGCGGATATGATACTCGTAAAAAACCATCTTATGTCAAAATATGGCTACGATCCCGGTGCATACAATAACTTCGAGCCGTTCCAGAATAAAAACACCAAGCTACTTGCAAGAATAGACTGGAACATATCGAAAGACCATAAGTTTACCCTGCGCTACAACGACGTTGTGGGCACATCCGACGTGGAAACCAACCCAAACAGCGGCCCGCCCAACCTGCCCCGCAACTCGGGACGAATAAGCCAGCAGTCGATGGCATTCTCAAACTCATTCTACGGATTCAAGAACGTAGTGCGGTCGATTACCGGAGAACTGAACAGCAACTTCGGCTCGCGAATTTCAAACAAGCTGCTTGTAAGCAACACATCCAGCCAGGATACAAGGACAAGCGACTCCGACATCTTCCCGTTTGTAGATATATGGGAAGGCGGCGACCAGTACATGTCGTTCGGATACGAACTGTTTACCTACGGTAACGATGTTCAGAACAAAACTTTCAGCATTACCGACAACGCAACCATAAACCTTAACCGCCATACCGTAACTGCAGGCGCGGCATTCGACAGGCTGTGGTTTAAAAACTCATACATAAGGGAAGGAACTTCATATTACCGGTATGCGTCGGTAGATGATTTCATTAACGACAGGCAGCCAACAGGGTTCGGCATAACCTACGGATATAACGGAGCCGACGCTCCCGGAGCCGAAGCCACCTTCGGGCTCGGAGCGCTGTATGCACAGGACGAGTGGAATGCAACGTCGAAATTGAAGCTGACCCTTGGTCTGCGTGTAGAACTTCCGTTCTACTTCGGCAATCCGACCGACAATCCTGCAATATCGAGCATCGACTTTGCAGGCAGGAGAATAGACGTTGGCACATGGCCCGACCCGCAGGTAACATTCTCGCCGCGCTTTGGCTTTAACTACGATGTGAAGGGCGACCGCTCGCTGCAAATACGCGGAGGTTCGGGGCTATTTACCGGCCTGCTGCCATTTGTGTGGTTCACCAACCAGCCAACCAACTCCGGAACAATACAGGTTCCTGAAATAGGGCTGTCGGGGCAGGCGCTCATTGATGCCGGCATTACATCGTTCAACCCGAACTATAAGGAGTTGATTGGAAGCAATGCAAACTTCCCTGCAGCGCCCGGCGCACTTCCCGGCGGCTCCGGCCTTGCACAGGTAAGCAAAGATTTCAAGCTGCCGCAGGTATGGCGGTCGAACGTGGCTGTTGATGTTGAATTGCCGTGGAATACAATCTTTACGGCCGAAGCCATGTTTTCTAAAGACGTTAATACGGTAATACAGCAGAACATAAACGAAGCTCCCGCCCAGGGCAACCTTGCAGGGCCCGACAACCGGCCGATATGGACGTCGTCAAGCAGTATTGTCAGCACTGTTGGAACAGCTATGGAGCTGAGCAATGCCAGCGAAGGCTACCAGTACTCGATTACAGGGCAGCTGACCAAGAACTTCAGCAACGGACTGTCGGGCATGTTTGCATACACATACACACAGGCAAAAGACCTTACGTCGAACCCCGGCTCGGCAGCAGCTTCTGCATGGACGTCGAACACGGCAGTGGGAAGCCTCAACAGCCCCGGCCTGAGCTACTCTAACTTTGCAACCCCCCACAAGCTTGTAGGCAACATATCGTACAGGGTTGAATACGCCAAGTTCTTTGCCACTACAATATCGGTGGTTTACCAGGGATACAACACCGGCCGCTGGTCATATACATACTCCAACGACCTTAACGGCGACAGAAACTCTTCCGATCTTATGTATATTCCGAAAAGCAAAGACGAGATTAAGTTTGTCGAATATGTCAATGAAAAAGATGGCGTCAGGCTCGATGATGCATCCGCTCAGGCAGACGCATTCTGGAACTATATTAACGGAAACGAATACCTCTCATCGCGAAAAGGCCGGTATGCCGAACGTTTCGGCGAAGTGAAGCCGTGGCTCAACAGGTTCGACATTAAGTTTCTTCAGGATATATATTCCACATTCGGCTCGAACCGCAAATATACCCTGCAGTTCAGTTTCGACCTGCTCAATGCCGGCAACCTTATAAACGACAAATGGGGCGTTTATACATACAATCCCCTTGCAAGCTACGACAATGTGAGGCCGCTTACGGTTGTAAATAAGGGTTCGACAACCGAGGCTCCCACATTCAGACTCAATGCTAACTCAGTAGATGACTTCAAGAAGAAAACGACCCTTGGCAAAGACCTTTCCACGGCCAGCACCTGGGGCGCACTGTTTGGCATACGCCTTATATTTTAAGGTATAATACATATATAAGAGGATGTCTGAAAAATGGCATCCTCTTTTTTTATGCAGTTTAAAACAGGGCGATTTGCAAAGAACTTACAGTTGCTGTTCCGGAAACCGGATAATGACAGCACAGGTTGCATCACCTGCAACCCATAAGTATCATCACCTGCAACCTGTGTGTTGCATCACTGCAACCTTATGTGTTGCATCACCTGCAACCCATAAGTATCATCATCTGCAACTCTACGACAGCAAGGGAATAACCCGCCCACCCTCGCGGAAAGACATAACCACATACCGCATCGACGCCACCGACGAAGCCGCCCGGATGAACAACCCTCAAATATTCAACATGATTGTGCTCGGCAGATACCTTAAAGTGAAACCCGTAATAAAACACGAGAACACAGTAAAAGGTCTCAGGGCATCACTGCCCGAACGCCGCCACAACCTTATTCCAGCCAACGAACAGGCACTGCTGAGAGGCCGGGATATTATTGCGGAAGTGCCCAAACAGGCCTGGAGCCACCAGACTTCGGCATAAAGTCATCAAATTTTTGCGTAAAGCAACAATAAATCTATTCGGGGAATGTGCAGTATGTTATTTCAAATGCAACATTCAGTATTGTCATTGCAATGACAAAAAAAAGCAAAACAACAAGCCGGAGCAGGAACACTCCTGCTCCGGCTTGTATAATTTATTAACGGCTATGCGCTCATTAATGCTGCACCATAATCTGTGTTATTTCAGGCTTGTTGCTTATGCCGTCGTAAATATGCAGGTAATACGTACCATTTGGCAGGCTGTTTATGTTAAACTGTATCGTGTTGCTTTTAGTCCGCTGCTGACGAACGATATTACCAAGTCCGTCGTACAGGCGGATGTCATACGTGGGGGCGGCATTAAGGCCCTTCGCATTACTGCTTGTAGCGACGGCTGAAACATCTATCTCGATATTGAGTATGCCGGAGGCGGGGTTGGGATATGCACTGACCGGCGACCAGTCAACAACATCAACATACTTTGAAAAATAGCTGTACTGACCGTTTATTATTACGGTACATGATATGGCACCGCTTTCGGGATAACCCGGTGCTGTAACCAAAGCCTCATTCTTGTAACAGTAATCCACCATTAAACCACTGATGCTCCAATTGTATGTAGCGTTTGGGTCATAAGGCAAAGTATAGTTGCCGCCACCATTGCACGGTATGTAGGTGGGGCCTTCAATTTGCGGTACGCATGCCTGAATACCGGACAGTGTTGCAACCGGGGAACCGTTAATATATGCTGATAACGTTATGCTGCCGTTACCTATTCCTGTTCTCACCAGCCTCACCGTATTGCCGGAGGAAGATGAAACCTTAATGATGGCGGGATTGGATGACGTCCATGAAACTGTTCCTGCCGGCGCATTGTTAAGTGTATATGAAGTACCACCGTAGCAAGCCGAACTGGAGCCGGAAATAGATGGCGCAGCGCAGGGGGTTATTGTTTTTGTGGCAAAAACGGGGCCGCCGGTGCTGCCTGTACGGGCCGATAATGTAACATTACCCGTACCTGTGCCTACGCGATATACGGTAGTTGAGTTTCCCTGTGCAGAGCTTAGCGTAAAAATGGAAGAATTGGAAACAGTCCAGTAAACGGTAGTGCCCGGATTGAACGGGGTAAGTGA
>JAITVX010000250.1 GCA_031285575.1 Bacteroidales bacterium | reverse complement strand
GAGACTTGCGCCGGTTGGCGCAACCTTCGCGCAGGGGTGCAGGAGACTTGCGCCGGTTGGCGCAACCTTCATGCAGTGGTGCAGGAGATTTGCGCCAGTTGGCGCAACCTTCATGCAGTGGTGCAGGAACGGCAGGCGGTGGCGTTAAACCACCTCCACGCCCTGCTTCGCAAGAAGCTCGAGCGCCTGTTCGCGCAGTTTGAATTTCTGTATCTTTCCGCTTCCGGTCATCGGGAACGAATCGACAAAGAAGATGTACCTGGGAATTTTATGCCGGGCAATCTGCCCGCGGCAGAAGTCTTTCACGGCTTCTTCGGTAAGCGCGGCTCCTTCGTGGGGTATTATGAAGGCGCCAATCTGCTCGCCGTATTTGGGCGATGCAACGCCTACAACCTGTATGTCTTTAAGGCCTTCGAGGTGGTAGAGGTATTCTTCTATTTCGCGCGGGTATATGTTTTCGCCGCCGCGTATAATCATATCTTTTATGCGGCCTGTAATGCGGTAGAAGCCGTTTTCGTCTCTAATGCCAATGTCGCCGCTGTGCAGGAAGCTGTTGCTGTCGATAACTTCGGCCGTTGCCTGCGGGTTTTTGTAGTATCCCTGCATTGTGAGGTATCCGCGGCAGCATATTTCGCCGGGCTCGTTAACGGCGCATTCTTCGCCTGTTTCGGGGTTCAGCACTTTTACTTCGGTAAACGGGTATTCGCGGCCAACGGTTGTGCAGCGGTCTTCAAACGAATCGGCAAGCACCGAGTGTGTCATTCCGGGCGACGATTCGGTGAGGCCATATACGCTGGTGATGTGTGTAATGTGCATCTTTTCGGTAACGGAGCGCATGAGTTCTATCGGGCACAGCGAGCCTGCCATTATGCCGGTGCGCAGCGAAGTGAGGTCGAACATGTCGAACATGGGGTGGTTAAGCTCGGCAATGAACATTGTGGGCACGCCGTAGAGCGCCGTGCAGCGTTCTTTGTGCACCGACGCCAGCACCAGCAGCGGGTCGAACTTCTCTACCATCACCTGTGTGCATCCGTGTGTAAGCACGTTCATTGTGGCCAGCGTAACGCCGAAGCAGTGAAACAGCGGCACGCAGCAGCACAGCTTGTCGGCGGCGGTGAAGCCCATGCCTTCGCCGGTAAAGTAGCCGTTGTTCACTATGTTGTAGTGCGAAAGCATTACGCCCTTGGGGAAGCCTGTTGTTCCTGAGGTGTACTGCATGTTAACCGTGTCGTGGCAGTTTACCGCACGTTTGGCTTCTTCCAGAACACTGTCGTCGATGTTGCGCCCCGACAGCAGCAGCTCGGGGGTGTTGTACATCCCCTTGTATTTTTCCTGACCTATATATACAACGTTTTTCAGGCAAGGGAACCGTTCGTTGCGGGCAAATCCGCGCTGCGATGTTTTCAGTTCGGGTATCATGCGGTAAACCATATCAACAAAGTTTCCGTCGAACACTCCTTCGGTGATGCAGATGGTGTGCATGTCGGAGTCTTTAACAAGATATTCGAGTTCGTTTTGCTTGTAGCTTGTGTTTACGGTTATAAGCACGGCTCCAACCTTTGCGCCGGCATATAGAAATGTGAGCCAGTCGGGCACGTTTGTTGCCCATATGCCCACGTGGGTTCCGCGGGTTACACCTATCGACATCAGTCCCTTGGCCATGTTGTCAACGCGCTGGTTGAATTCATTCCACGTAAACCGCAGGTTGCGGTCGGAATAAACTAAAAATTCCTTGTCGGGCGTTGTCTGCGCCCAGTGCTCGAGCCACTGCCCTACTGTTCTGTTCTGAAGTTCCATTTTTATGCTGTTTAATATATAGGTAATAGCGGCTGCCTGTTAAAACGGCGTATATACTATGCCGAGTATTTTTGCCGACGTTCCTTCTTTTGCGTGCACATGGTGAGCTACAACCGAGTCGTAGTATATGCTGTCGCCGGCTTCAAGAATGTAGTTCTGCTTGCCGTAGCTTATTTCAACGGCGCCGTCGAGCACGTATATAAACTCTTCGCCTTCGTGCGACGACAGGTCGAAATCCGGCGTCGAGGCCGGCGATATCTCGATAAGGAACGGTTCCATGTGTCGTCCGGCCTTGTCCTGCGACAGCGAGTGGTACTCCATGTTGGTGTTGGCAACGGCCATGCTGTCGGCAAAACGTATTGTCTTTTTGTTTTCGATATCTTTGCCGCGGCTTATCACCGGGCCAAGCTGCGTCTGGTCGTCGAGGAACGTCCCGATACGGACGCCAAAAACGCGGGCTATTTTAATAAGTGGCGCCAGCGACGGTATTTCAACATTCTTTTCTATCCGTTCAATCTGCTCAACGCTCACTCCCGACCGTTCAGAAACTTCATCAACCGTAAGGTTCGATACCTCGCGGATGCTTTTAATCTTACTTCCTATTATCTTATTGCTTTCCATCAATTGGTTTATTCTGTTTTCTTATTAATACTTGCCTGTTCTGCCTGCCGCGCAACAACTGTGTTTCGGCATTGCAGCCCGCAAATAAAGTTATTTTTTTTGTTATTGCAAAGCCGGAATCTCAACTTACCCAATCGGGGCCATACCGCCATTGATGCGACAGTTGCCGCACAACGTAAGATTGAACGCACATGCAGCTACCGTAGCCATAATACCGGCGGTTTTCATTCCTCGGTTTGTATTTATGATTATTTAACATAATTATACCTTTTTTAAATAATTGGCATGGCTATACGCCGGCATGTTTGCACGGTTTTTGTACGATTTTTCGGGTATGAATAATCCCGCTGTGGGATTGTTTTTGTTTTTATAATGATTCGGATATTATTATGAGTAGGAAATTAAAAGCAACAATCACAACTATCATTATCCTGTTTCTGGCAGGCATAATTTTTTATCCAAAGCTTAAACCTTTAATTGTGGCAAAATTTGGTCCGCAGGCCAGCCAGACGCCAATGCTGAGGCAGGGCCAGCAAAGGCTGAACGCCACAGGCTTTTTACTGAAACCTGTTTCAATGAGCGAAACAATAAGGTCTATCGGCACGCTGCTGCCCGATGAAGAGGTTGACCTCTCGTTTGAAGCTTCCGGAAAAATAGTAAGCATCAACTTCACGGAGGGAACTCACGTAAACGAAGGCGACCTGCTTGCCAAAATAAACGACCTGCCGCTTCAGGCGCAGCTGCAGAAGCTTGAAGCGTCGTTGTCGCTTTCCGAAGCCATGGAGTTCAGGCAGCGGAGCCTGCTCGGACGTGATGCCATAAGCCAGGAAAGTTACGACCAGATTGTTACGGAGGTAGAAAGAATAAAGTCGGATATAAACCTTTGCAAAGCCCAAATTGCAATGACAGAGTTGAGAGCTCCATTCGACGGAATTATCGGGCTTCGCTACATAAGCGAGGGAGCCTATGCAAGCCCTTCGATAAAAATAGCAAAGCTTATTAAAACGAAGCCTTTAAAGATTGAGTTTTCCATTCCCGAAAGGTATGCTTCGGAAATACGTATAGGCTATCCTGTTACTTTCACAATAGACGGAAGTTCGAGAACATACCATGCTTCCGTTTATGCCATCGACCCTATGATTGACATCAATACCAGAAATATTGTGCTGCGGGCGATGTATGCAAACGATAATGAAGAGCTGCGATCGGGAAGATATGCCGGAATTTCACTCGAACTGTCGAAAATAAACAGGGCAATGGCAATACCGACCGAATCGCTTATTCCGGAAATGGATGGTGAAAGGGTCTTTGTTTTCCGCAACGGAATTGCACAGTCGGAAAAGGTTACGATAGGGCTAAGGACAGAATCGAACATACAGGTGGTTAGTGGATTGAATTTTGGCGATACAGTACTGACGACCGGAATACTTCAGTTGCGTGAAAATATTCCCATAGCACTCGACAGTGTCATTGTAAATAATTAACCTAAAGAAAGCAGTATGAGTTTAGCATCAGTAAGTATAAACAAGCCGGTACTCTCAACAGTTTTTGCAATAGTAATAATGCTGTTGGGGTTGGTAGGCCTTACGTTTCTCGGAATACGCGAGTATCCGAGCGTTGATCCGCCTATTATTAACGTTTCAACATCATATCCGGGCGCAAACTCCGACGTTATTGAAACCCAGATTACCGAACCGCTTGAGCAGTCAATCAATGGCATTCAGGGAATACGCACGCTCACCAGCGTAAGCAGCCAGGGCAGAAGCAATATTACAGTTGAATTTGAACTTACCGTTGATATGGAAACGGCTGCCAACGATGTAAGAGACAAGGTATCGCAGGCAATGAGGATGCTGCCGCGCGACTGCGACCCGCCGGTTGTGGCAAAAGCCGACGCCGACGCCAACCCCATACTGCTGTTGAACATATCGAGCGAAAAAAGATCGCTTCTTGAACTTTCGGATGTGGCTGAACTTACATATAAGGAGCAGCTTCAAACCATACAGGGGGTTAGCGCGGTGGGCATATACGGTCAGAAACGGTATTCGATGAGGCTTATGCTCGATCCTGTAAAGTTAGCCGGCTATATGCTTACTCCGCTTGACGTCAGAAATGCAATTTCGCGCGAAAATGTAGAGTTGCCGTCGGGAAGTATCGAAGGCAGCAATACCGAACTTACAATCCGCACGCTTGGGCTTATGACAACGCCAAGAGAATTTAACGACCTTATTATAAAGCAGACAGGCGACCAGATAATACGGTTTAAAGACATAGGGCGCGCCGAACTCGGGCCGGAAGATATAAGAGGAATACTTAAAACCGACGGAGTGCCAATGGTGCAGGTTGCAATAATACCGCAACCGGGGTCGAACCAGATAGACATTGTTGACGAAGTGTATAGACGTCTGGACACAATAAGGAAAGACGTGCCGGATGATATTCAGGCAACAATTGCATGGGACAGCACAGATTACATACGTAAATCAATTACCGAGGTTGAGGAAACAATATACATTGCCTTTATTCTGGTAATAATAATAATCTATTTTTTCCTGCGAAGCTGGAAAGCCACTCTTATTCCGATTCTTGTAATTCCTGTTTCGCTGGTTGGCGCATTTTTCATAATGTATCTTGCAGGCTACAGTATAAATGTTCTTACGCTGCTTGCAATTGTGCTTGCAATCGGTATTGTGGTTGACGATGCCATTGTGGTAATGGAAAACATATATGTGAAGATAGAAAATGGCTTGCCCCCCAGGCAGGCAGGCCTTGAAGGTTCGCAGGAGATTTTCTTTGCAATAATTGCCATTACCATAACACTTGTATCTGTATTTTTTCCTATCGTATTTTTGCAGGGAATAACCGGCAGGCTATTCCGCGAGTTTGCCGTAGTAATGGCAGGCACAATTGCAATATCGGCTTTTCTTGCGCTTTCTATTACACCAATGATTTCTACAAAACTGTTAAGAAAAGAGACTTCGCACGGTTGGTTTTACAGAAAAACCGATGTGTTTTTTAACAACCTCAACGAGACATACAGGCGAGGACTTGAATCATTTCTCAATAAAAGAGTGTTTGCACTGGTAATTCTTGCAGTTTCGTTTGGCCTGATGATAATATTGTGGAAAAATATTCCTGCCGAAATGGCTCCTCTTGAAGACAGGTCGCAGATTACAGTAAATGCATCATCGCCGGAAGGCTCAACGTATGAGTTCATGCTTGGTTATAACGACGACCTGTCGGCAATGGCAGATACTCTTGTGC
>JAITVX010000124.1 GCA_031285575.1 Bacteroidales bacterium | reverse complement strand
ACACGGGCACCGCGGCTGCTCCGGCAACGGTTTCATCATCGGCATTCAAACTCGGCATTGCCCCTCAAATAGCCATAATCGCGGAAGAAACAAGCCAGAACAGGGTTGTCTTTTATTTAGCCGGTTCAGGAACGGCAACCATCAACTGGGGGAATGGCTTGCCAAATCAAACGATTACCCTTACGTCAATCCCAACACATCTTTACCCTGCCTATGCTGTTCCTCGGCGACGCATTTCCATTTACGGACAGGACATCACAATGCTGTCCATATCTGGTACGCTGTTAAGCCTGGATGTGAGCAAAAATGCTGCGTTGAAAAACTTGGGTTGCTATTCCGATCAGCCGTTAACCGGCCTCGACGTGAGCAATAACACCGCGCTGACAGAATTGCGTATCCGGTATAATCAGTTCACCACTGCCGGATTAAATACATTGTTTGGCACACTGCACAGCAACTACGTTGCAAGCGAAAAAATTATACATATAGTTGACAACCCCGGCACAAACGGCTGCACTAAGAGCATTGCCACCAGCAGAGGCGGGACTGTGAATGCCACCATCTACGATTAAACGACAAGACTGGGAACTGCGGCGCACCACCGCGCAACAGCATCCTCCGCCACGGTTTTTTAACAGGCCGTGCGCGGGGGTTGTTGTATATTATATCGTATCGTCAAAAGAAAAGTTTTTATACATTTGCATCCTTAAAAAAAGTGCGGCGCTTTAATATACGAAGATGACCGCCGGCTTTATTAAACCAGTAGCATGCTGAAGAAAAGGATTAAGTTTTTCAAAAGGGCAGCCATTTTCCTGGCCATACTTGGCCCCGGTATCATTACCGGAAGTGTTGATAACGACGCAGGCGGAATAACAACCTACTCGGTAGCCGGCGCCATGTACGGCTATGGCCTGATATGGACGCTTATCCCTTCTTTTATAGTGCTGCTCGTAATTCAGGAAATGAATGCGCGTATGGGTATTGTTACGGGAAAAGGATTATCTGACCTGATACGCGAAAACGCCGGAATGAAAATAACCTCACTTATATTTCTCGGCCTTCTTGTTTCAAATATCGGCAATACAACAACCGAATTTGCAGGCGTGGCCGGAAGCATGGAAATGTTCGGAGTAAGCAAATACATTTCCGTGCCGCTGGTTGCCATTATGGTATGGCTCCTGGTAGTAAAGGGCACATACAAGATAGCCGAACGTATCTTTTTACTGTTCAGCGCATCGCTGTTAACATATATTGTTTCGGCCCTGATGGGAAAGCCCGACTGGAGCGCAATTGGCTCGGCAATAGTAAGGCCACAGGTTCAGATGGATACACAAAGCCTTGCAATGGTAATTGCATTGATAGGAACCACAATTGCCCCATGGATGCAGTTCTACATGCAGTCGTCGGTTGTAGAAAAAGGACTGAAGATGAAGAATTTCAAATACACTGTTATTGACATCACGGTTGGCTGTATAGTAACAGTTGTTGTAGCCTTCTTTATCATGGTGTCATGCGGTTCAACGCTGCATCCCAACGGAATTGTTATTGAAGAGGCAAAAGACGCCGCTATGGCCCTCGAACCCCTGGCGGGCAAGTTTGCTTCGCAACTGTTTGCTTTTGGCCTCTTTATAGCCTCGGTGTTTTCGGCAACAATACTGCCCCTCGCAACAGCCTTTTATATATCAGAAGCCTTTGGCTTTGAAGCCGGAATAGATAAAAAATGGGACGAAGCGAAAGAGTTTTATGTTCTTTATACCGGCATACTTATATTATCGGCATTAATAATACTTATCCCAGGAGCCCCGCTGATAAAAATATCTATCTGGACACAGGCGCTCAATGGAATCCTGCTGCCCGTTGTTCTGGTCAGTATGATTCTGCTTATCAACAACCGTAAAATAATGGGAATGTATGTTAATAATGTTACCCAAAACATTATAGGCTGGACAGCTGTTGTTGTTCTTGTAGGCCTGTCTCTGGCGCTTTTGTTCTTGCCGTTAATAAGCGGCTAACATCACAAAACACAGGTATATACATCCAACTGCGGCAAACAGCCACCTACGCCGTAATTTTAATAGAAACTTGTAACAAATGCAAAACGGAACTTGAGTTAATTATTAGAATTTATATAAACAAGATGTCCCATATATATGGATGATATTTTTTTCTTAACTTTGCCGCTTAATTTTAAAAAAACATTATGCCGGTTATTTCGGAAAAAGGCAAGGCAATGCCAGCCTCTCCCATAAGAAAGCTTGTTCCTTACGCTGAAGAAGCAAAACGTAAAGGAAGGACGGTCTATCATCTTAATATAGGGCAGCCCGACATCCCTACCCCGGAGGTTGCACTTGACGCTTTGCGGAATATAGGCATGAATATTATTGAATACAGTCATTCAGCGGGCAACGAATCGTACAGAAAAAAACTTGCCGGATATTATCATAGGCTGGGAATAGAAATAGCCCCTTCACAGATACTGATTACCACAGGAGGATCTGAAGCTATCATGTTCGGACTTATGGTCTGTTTTAATCCGGGTGAAGAAATCATAATACCCGAACCGTTTTATGCAAACTATAATGGATATGCCACAGCCGCAGGAGTTAAAATTACCCCTATAACATCGTACATCAAAGACGATTTCAGGCTTCCGCCAATTAAAGAGATTGAAGCACACATAACTCCGAAGACCAAAGGAATAGTAATTTGCAATCCTAACAACCCTACAGGATACCTGTACTCGGAAGAAGAGTTTCTCCAATTGCGGGATATAATAAAAAAATATGATATGTATCTTTTTGCCGACGAATCGTATCGCGAATTCTGCTACGACGGTGAAAAACATTTCTCGGCATTAAACCTGAAAGATGTTGACGATAACATAATACTGCTCGATTCCGTTTCCAAGCGCTACAGCGAATGCGGTGTAAGAATCGGTGCGCTTATTACGCGCAACAGTGCCGTAATAAACACGGCCATTAAATTTGCCCAGGCAAGACTGTCGCCTCCGGGACTGGGACAAATAGCCGGCGAAGCATCAGTCGATGTGCCCGACTCATATTTTACAAATGTCAATGCCGAATATACTGCACGGCGAAATTACCTTGTGAAAGCGCTTAACGGCATACCCGGTGTTTACTGTCCAAATCCCAAAGGAGCCTTTTATGCAGTTGTAAGATTGCCCATTGACGACGGCGACAGGTTTGCCCAATGGCTTCTTGAAGAATTTGAATACAAGAACCGTACTGTAATGGTAGCTCCGGGCTCCGGCTTTTATTCAACACCCGGTCTGGGGAAGAACGAGATAAGGATAGCATACGTTCTGAAAATTGACGATCTGAAAAATGCAATTACCGTACTCGAAGAAGCTTTGAAAGTTTACCCTGGCAGAATACTGGAATAAGATATGCAAATAGAATACAGTAGGAACTCTGCTAACAGCGTTTCTGCTGTGAATGACTATTGGTAGATACAAAAAGTAGAAGACAACGCAAAGAAATGATCTTTACAGAGAGGGTCTCCTCTGAAATCGCCGGTTTGAAACATCGGCAACCGAATGGAAGTAAATTGCTCATAACTTATGTGCAAAAAATACGCAATCAACAAGCATATACTCAATATACTATATTGTAATTATTATCTTTCAAACCAGATTCTAAAGTATATGTAAAAATTTTTCTTTCCATGTCATTTTTCCTTCATCTTTACGACTAATAGTTCAATATCAAAAATTCGGAAATGAAGAAAGAAAGTATTCTGGAACAGGAATTTATTGCGATTGTAAAACAATATGAACGGGTGATTTACAATGTCTGTTCGTTTTATGTGTCAGATGCCTCGCCCGTCGAATATTTGTATCAGGAAACGGTACTGAATCTCTGGAGGGCGTTTCCCAATTTCCGCAACGAAAGCCAGATGAGTACGTGGATTTACCGTATTGCGCTCAATACCTGCATTTCAGACCTGCGCCGCAATGCAAAACTGCGCCAAAATATATCGCTTGCATTTTCAGAGCATGTTGCATTTGAGCCGGACACACAAAGTACAGAAATTCAGGAATTTTATTCGTTGATTTACAAATTGAACAATATTGAGCGTTCCATTATTTTGCTTTGGCTCGAAGAGAAATCGTATAAGGAAATTGCCGATATAACCGGATTTTCGGTAGCAAACGTGGCAACGCGGCTGAAACGCACAAAAGAAAAACTGAAAAATATCCCCTGCCTGTAATACTCATCCATCAATAGCGAATAATCATTTTGTTGCTTCATGCTAAACAGGGTGAGAATAAACACCAGTAATCCCAAAATAGCTATCACCGCAGATGTTTTTCTTACCCTGAAAAATTTGAAATTCAGGTAAGAGTTATCGACTTCCTGTGCCGATTTTGGTTTCACCTTTTCCTGTTCTCTCTTAGCTCTTTCTTCTTCTTTTTCCTGCATCCATGCCCACATGTATACGTCTATGAACGCCAATCCTGTCATACATTGGAAGACAAATACATCTCGCACTAATTCCAATCGTGGCAAATGAAAATCTTTCGCTGCAATGGTATTGATTTCTTCCATTGTCAAGAACTCCTTATTAACAGCCACCTCGTGAAACTTGATGCCGGCAAAGGGATTATGGCTCATCCATTCGTTAGCGATAGACAAATTGATAATCTTCTTGAAGCATTTCATGTAGCGGATGACCGTATTTTGCTGGCACTTCCTTTCCGTTTTCATGTAGAACTCAAAGCTACGAACCAACTCGCCGTTTACCTCTTTCAGCAGCAGATCATCCTGCCCGTACTTCTCTTTGATGAGTTCGCCCAGATAGCGGGCGCAACAGTCGTAACGTCTGATGGTGATTTCTTCGTAGTCAATATCGATAAGTTGGCGACACTTTTCGTTGTGTTCCTTAAATACACCTAACAACGTTTTGCGATTCTCATCGTCTTTACCAAAGAACCGGCGTATCAGTACCTCGGCAGTGTTTGTTTTTCCTGCTTGTTCCATCTCATTGAATAGCTGTGCTATTCGGATGCGTGCCGATTCGATGTACTCATTCAAGTCGCGCGACTTCTTATCTCTCGCCCTTGAACATTCCTTTGCCTGATTCCACGAATCAGGATGGATGCTTTTTTTGGTGCGGACTTCTTCGCGTTGTCCGTTTACCGTAATTCTCATACTCACGGGTGCTTCACCGTTCTTGAGCAGTTGGTTCTTCCTCAAGAAGAACAACACTCCTAATGAATCTCTTCT
>JAITVX010000265.1 GCA_031285575.1 Bacteroidales bacterium | reverse complement strand
CATCGGTTGGCGCAAGTCTCCTGCACCGCTGCATGAAGGTTGCGCCAACCGGCGCAAGTCTCCCGCACCACTGCGTGAAGGTTGCGCCAACCGGCGCAAGTCTCCCGCACCGCTGCATGAAGGTTGCGCCAACCGGCGCAAGTCTCCTGCACCACTGCGCGAAGGTTGCGCCAACCGGCGCAAGTCTCCCGCACCGCTGCGTGAAGGTTGCGCCAACTGGCGCAAAAAAGCCGGTTTCATGCGTTTGCCCCGAATAATTATCAGAAAATATAGCTTGCAATTAAAATTTTTATACATTTACATTTTAATGTATAAAAAATGCCGGAAGGATAAACATACAGCGCCATAATCCGCAGAAACAAACTGCAGCTGCTGCAATGCAATGCAATGCGCCTTACCTTTAAACACTAACCTATGAAACAAACCGATACCGCACAAACAGAATATCAGTACCTCGATGCACTGAGCCGCAACTTCCCCGGCGGCTTCCTTTTCCGCTTCCAGATAGAAGCCGGCAAACTCGAAAAGCCCGATGCCGGCGGGCACTACCCGCCAATGGACTGCGTTTACCTGAGCCCCTCGTGGGAACAGCTAAGCCACCACCGTCGCGAAGACGGCATGGCAAACTTCACATCCTTCTTCCTCCGGGCACACTGCGGCGACAACCCCGACGAGTTCATCCGCAGCTTCTACCGCTGCCTCATAAGCGAAGAACTGTTCAACGTTGAAACCCGCTGCCGCAACGGAGCCGGCGAATACTGCTGGATGCAGTTCTCAACACAGCCCCGCCGCGAAGGCAACATGATGGTGTGCGACGGCTTTGCGCTCAACATAACAGCCCGCAAGCAGGTCGAACATGAACTGATTGCCGAGAAGCTGCGCATGCAGGTGCTCGACGAAAACCTGCCAAACGGAGCGCTCTACCAGCTAACCAGCAACCTCGCAACCGGCGAGCGGCGAATGACATACCTCAGCCCCAGGTGGGAATGCCTTACCGGCATAAAAAGCGAAGATGCAATGCAAAACATGAAGCTGCTCGACGAACCGATACACCCCGACGACCTGGCGCACATGCACGAACTCGAACGCAAAAGCATTGAAACAATGAGCAATTTCAGCTGCGAAGTGCGCATCACCGCCGACCGGCCACGCTGGGCGCTGCTAACGTCGAGCCCCCACCGCGAAGGCAACAGCGTGGTGTGGGACGGAGCGATGTTCGACATAACCGACCTTAAAACAGCCGAACAGCATCTGCGCGAAGAACACAACCGGCTCGAATCGATAAGCAACAACCTGCCCTCGTGCACACTGTACAGCATTGTGAGCGACCGGCAAACAGGGCAATACCGCGCCACATACCTCGGCGCCAGCTGGGAACGCATAACAGGCATCCCCAAAGCCGACGCAATGGCCGACTTCAGTACAATATACAGCGCCATTCACCCCGACGACCTTACACGGTTCATTTCATACGAACGCGAATGCTTCCAGCAAATGCGCAACTTTTCTACCGAAGTACGCATTGCCGCCGCCGGCGGATGGCGCTGGGTGCTCGTGTCGGCGCATCCACACGCCGACAGCGGCACAACGGCATGGGACGGCATCGTGCTCGACATATCCGAGCGCCGGCAAACACAGCAGCACCTCACCGAAGCCAACAGCAAACTCGAAGCCCTCAGCAACAACATCCACAGCGGAAGCCTGTTCCGCTGCGAAATAGACGCCGGCAAACTCGACAGCCTTGCAAGCCCCGTAGGCCTTCTCGAAATAATAGCCATTACCTACACAAGCGCCTCGTGGGAAAGCATAACCGGCATCACCGCCACCGACTCAATGAACAGCTTTGTGGCAGTAATGAAAAACATATACCACGACGACCGCCAGACGCTGCTCAATGCCATGCACAGCGCCATCGTATCACGGCAGGCGCTCGATGCCGAAGTGCGCTACACACACAGCAGCACCGGAACACGCTGGATACGCATCTCCGTCAGCATACGCAACGAAAGCAACACAGTAGTATGCGACGGCATTGTATTGGACGTTACCGAACGCAAGCAAAACGAAATAGAACTCAGCACCTATCGCGACAAGCTTGAACACCTCGTAAAACGGCGCACCGAAGAACTGCAGAACAAAAACACACAGCTCGAAGCAAGCGAAGAAAAGCTACGCAACTTCATTGAGCAGTCGTTTGAAGGCATCATAATGTTCGACCACGAAGGACGCATCACCGAATGGAACCGCGCCATGGAACGCATCACCGGCATGGAAGCCGAAAAGGTGCTGGGGCGGCTCGAATGGGACGTACGCTGGATGTTCTACCCCATTGAAGAACGCACCCCCTGGGCGCTCGACAGCCTCCACCGCCGCAGGCTCGAATTCATGCTAAGCGACTCGCCCCCCGTAACATCCGAACTCACCCTCCAGGCGCTCGACGGAACAATACGCCACACACGAGCATCGACCTTCAGCATTGTAACCGGCGACAGGAAATACTTCGGCCGCATAGTGCGCGACAACACACGCCAGCGCTACGCCGAACTCGAACTCACCCGCTACCGCATGAACCTCGAACAGATGGTAGCCATCAAAACCCGCGAACTCAAGGAAGGCAGCGAACGCCTCACCACCCTCAGCGACAACCTCCCCGGCGGCGTAATATACCAGATGAAAGACCACGCCGGCCGCAGCGACGCACAGTTTACCTACGTAAGCGCGCAGTTTGCCGCCATGTTCGGCATCAGCGGCACGGAACTCCTCGCCGACGCCTCGCTGTTCTTCCTCACCCTCCACCCCGACGACATTGCCCGGCTCATCGCATTCCTCAACGACGCAGGCAACGCCGGAATGCTCGACACCGAATGCCGCGTCATCATCGGCAACGCCACCCGGTGGATACACATGCGCGCCGCCTACCACACCGACGAAGCAGACACACGCATCTGGGACGGCTTCATGCTCGACATCACCGAAAGCAAACACGCCAGCATCGAGCTCGAAAAAACAAACCGCCGCATCGAACTATCACAGCGCGCCATGCGCACCGTGCTCGACAACGTAAGCGCCAACATCTACGTAGCCGACCTCGCCACCAACGAAGTGCTGTTTGCCAACAAAACACTCAAAGACGAACTGGGGCACATCACCGCCGGCAAAAAATGCTGGGAACTGATACGCGGAAAAACAGGCGGCATCTGCGACTTCTGCCCCTCGCCAATACTTCAGCAAAATGCACAGCAGCGCAACAGCGTGCACCGCTGGGAATACCTGAACGAAAAGAACGGACGGTGGTACGACAGCGCCGACTCGATAATAGAATGGATCGACGGCAGAAACGTTCACCTCCAGTGCGCCACCGACATCACCCAGCGCAAAAAAGCATCGGAAGCGCAGCGCCGGTCGGAAGAAATGTACCGCAGCCTGTCGGAAGCATCGCCCGACGCCGTAGTGCTCTTCGACACCGAAGGAAAAATAATCTTCCTCTCGCCCAAAGCCAGAGAACTCTACCACATCGGCAGCAGCGAACACCTTACAGGTAAAACTCTTGCCGACTATACCCACCCCAACAATATGGCCGAAACCGTCGAAATATTCAACAACTTCATAGCCGGCAACCTCGACGACGTATCCTTCATGCCCCTTGTCACCTCGCTGCGCAGCGACGGCACAGCATTCCCGGCCGAAGTGTCGGCCGCCGCCATAAAAGATGCCGGCGGACAAACCTCGGCAGTAATAGCAGTTATCCGCGACATCACCGACCGCCTCAACGCCGAAACCGAACTGCTGCATGCAAAAAACCGGGCAGAAGAATCCGACAGGCTAAAATCGTCGTTCCTTGCCAACCTGTCGCACGAAATACGCACCCCACTCAACGGCATTGCCGGCCTGCTGAGCGTACTTGCCCATGACCCCGACATAACCGACGACATCCGCGAAAACATCGACGACATTAACCGCAACAGCGACCGCCTGCTGTCGATAGTAAACGACGTGCTCGACGCCGCCCGCATCGAAACCGGTCAGATGACCCTGCGCCCCGAACCGGTGTGCATAGGCAGCATGATGAACGAACTGCACAGCGAATATACGCAGCGCCTCATCGACGAAGGCAAGAAACGTATTGCGCTCAACCTCATACTGCCCGACGCCCCGTTCCGTGCGCCCGGCTTCAGCATCCACGCCGACCCCGTGCGCCTGCGGCAGATACTGCGCCGCCTGCTCAACAACTCCGTCAAATTCACCGACCGCGGACACATCAGCTTCGGCTGCAGCCTGCAGGGCAACGGCATGCTCGAGTTTTTTGTTGAAGACACCGGTATAGGGATACCCCAAAGCCACCTTGAGGTTATTTTCAACAGCTTCCGCCAGGTTGACCAGAGCAATATCCGCCGCTACGAAGGCTTGGGGCTCGGACTGTCTATTGCCCGCGGGCTTGCACGTCTAATGTGCGGCGACATGCACGGCCACTCAACCGAAGGCGAAGGAACAAGGTTTGTGGCTGTAATAAAGTGTATCCCGTGCGAGGGCAGCACTGATTAATACATCCTGAAATGCTAAATATGTAACGAATTGTTTGCAGGCGGCGCGGCCTGCGTTTCAGCAGAACTGGTTTGCTGATTTCAGAATATCTTCGTGTATGTTCAGTACGGTAGGGATAATCATCGTATTTTCCGAGTTGTCGATAACATAATCCGACTGTTTTGCCATGTCGGCATCGCTCATCTGGTTCCTTATCCTTTCCATAACCTGTTCTTTCGTAAGATTGTTTCTGCGCATAACCCTTGCAATTCTTTCCTCTACAGGAGCAGTTACTGTAATAACGCGGTTAACTTTCTTGGAGCCGCCGTTCTCGAAAAATATTGCAGCTTCCATAATTACGTAAGGGGCGTGCTGTTTCTTTTCCCATTCCGAGAATCTGCTGAAAACGGCAGGGTGAACAACCGAATTGACCTTTTCGAGCATGTAGGGGTTATTAAAAATGAGCCGCGCAAGTTCCGCCCTGTCAAGAGTTCCGCCCGGATAAAGATTCTTCCCAGCTATTGAGTTTAACTTCAGAATTATACCGGTATCAATATCCATTATCTCCCTTCCTGCTGTGTCTGACGAAAACACAGGTATTCCGAGTACGCCAAAAACCTTGCAAACCGATGTTTTGCCGCTGCCTATTCCGCCTGTTATTCCAATTTTAAACACGTTCTCAGGTTAGTCTGTGAGGTTACTTTTCATTCCGTTTCCTTAAATACAAAATAAAGAGTATCGGGGTTCATGGCAACAACCCTGCAGCCCGATTTCAACTGCAATTCGTACGGTTTTACGAGAGCCGATGTAAGAAGATAATAACCTGATGATGCACGGAGTTTCCGGTATGCAATTTCTGAAAGATCGATCGATACAGAGTCGTCTTTTATACGGTATTTATGTTTCAGAATTGTATATCCTGTGCCTTTCAGCAATACATTAAGGTATTCATATTCCGGTGCAACTATTTTCCCTGTCGGGCTGTTAACGAACACGAGCGGGGTCTTCAGCTCCGACTCAAGCTCCTTTCCCAGATAATCGATATACCACATGCCAAAGGAAAAAAACAGAAAAAAAACAAAAGCCGCAACATCTCTGCTGCGGGCTTTTTTCCGTGTATCCGTTTTGTTTTCCATCTCAACAGGACAAAGTAATAATTACGATGCGTCGGCAGAGGAATCTTTCAGAACTGCGCTTTTATCAACTTTCAGTTTAACGTCGCCGCCAACTTCCACAATTACACAGTTGTCCTTAACTTCATAAATTTTTCCGTAAATTCCGCCTGTGGTTACAACCTTATCTCCTCTTTTCAGTGAGTTCCGGTAGTTATTCAGTTCTTTCTGTTTTTTCATCTGCGGCCTTATCATAAAAAAGTAGAAGACAACAAATACAAGGATTAACGGAAGGAACATCCCTAACGGACTTTGCCCCGTTGTTCCTGCCTGTGGGGCCATAAGATGCACAAAAGCTAAATTAGTCATAAATTGAATTTATTAATTAACAGTTATATTTTTTCAGGTTACACTTAAATTACATCTGCCGTTATCTTCAGTATAACGGCTGGAACGGAGGCGTTCGATTTTACGGTTATTGTTTTGGCCTGCATGCCGTTTCGTCCCGATGTGTCGAACTCTACGTCGAGTGTTCCGCCTTTTCCGGGGGCTACCGGCCTTTTGTTATACCTCGGAACGGTGCAGCCGCACGTGGTCATTGCCGACTGTATAACAAGATTGCCCGACCCGGTATTTTCAAACGTAAACGTATGCCTTACCGTTTTACCTGCCTTAACCTGGCCAAAATGATGTTCATATTCGCTGAACGTAATTACAGCATTACCGGTATCGGCAGTGCTGTTGGAACCGGCGTTATTACCACCTTTAGGGCCGCCCGTACAGGACAGCAGTAAAACTGCCGCGCAAAAAAATGTGTAAAGAAATTCTTTCATCTGGTTTAATTTATATTATTCACTGTATTCTTCGTCTTCGCCTACAAGGCCTCTGCCATACTTTTTGAACATGCCTTCTTCGCGCATTTCCTTCATAATTTTATCGAGTATTCCGTTGACAAATGTACTGCTTTTAGACGTACAATAGTATTTCGCTATCTCAATATATTCATTAAGGGTAACTTTTGTGGGGATTTCCGGAAATTCAATTATTTCCGTTATTGCAAGTTTCATTACAAGAATATCCATAAGGGCTATCCGTTCAATCTCCCAGTTTGCGGTATTGCGGTCAATAAGCGCCGACAGTTTTTCGTTGCCCATTATTGCTTTGGTAAAAAGGATCTTTACATACTCTGCGTCGTCGTCGTTTCTAAACAGTGGCATCAGTTTAGTCTCTTTATTCTTTTCGGTGTCGAAATTTTTCAGGGTTTTTTCGGCCATTGCAATTATATACTCCATGTCGTCATTCCAGTATATACTCTGCTCTTCGAGGTTGGAATTCAAATCTTCCGACATGGCGAAGAACTCCGCAACAAGCCTGGTAATAAATTTACGGTCTGCCTGATAGTTGTCTTGTTCGGCGCTGATGTACTGTTTATAAACCTCCCACTGCAGCATCCTGTCATACAGAGTACGCAGTACATGCCGGTTGTTGACCCATGAAAGTTTTTTTGAATTTATGTAGCCGTTAAACGAGCTGTTGTTTCTAAGCTGCTCAACAACACGGTTATTGGCAAACTTACGTTTCGGATTCAAATCTTCATACGTAGGCGCCAGTTTCTGCAACGCCTGCTCAATTCTGTCGTTAGCCATATCTGCCAGCTCTACAACAAGCATAAGTAACAGGTGGTAAAGGTCGTAGGTTTTATCAATACTGAACATCAACTCCGTTTCGGCCTGTGTCAGGTTGTCGTCTTCCCTGCAATTGAAAGCATAAAAAGCCATCAGGGCCTTGATGCGTAATAATCTTCTGCTTATCATCTATAAAGAACTTCTCATTTTACGGCGCAAAAATAATCATTTTACAAAACAGTCAAACAGCAGCGCAAAATAATTATGCATCAAATCATATTTTACCTGCGAAAAGCACCGTTAGTTTGAATTTATTGCATTGAACATGGCGTTTCGTACGGCATATTTCGTTCCGGCAGTAAACTACAGTTTAACAGCGACGTAGTGGTGTATGCAAAAACACAAAAAGTGCTTAACTTTTTGTGCGGAGAAAGTTTGGAACTCCACTTAGCATAAGCGTAAATTTTAGTTATTAATTAAGATGAATAAAAGCGGCGTTTGTTTTCGCATTTTGACATTTACCTATTTCTTTATTACTGCTCTCTTCTTTGCCCTGAAGGTTCTGTAAAGCCCCCATACACCTATGGCCACAAACGGAATGCTGAGCAACTGCCCCATGTTGAACTTCATTGTGGCTTCAAAGGCAACCTGGTCTTCTTTAAGAAATTCGATAAAAAACCTTGCAGTGAAAACAAGTATAAGGAAAAGGCTTATTAAAAGGCCCTGGTAGTGTTCGCCTTTTTTCACCCAGTACAGCCTGTAAAGCAGTATAAAGATTGCCAGGTAGGCCAGGGCTTCATAAATCTGTGTTGGGTGTTTGGGTGCATTTTCCTGAATAACTTTTCCAAGCTCGGCACTGAAAACATTATTGTTGAGAAACACAAAACCCCATGGCACGGTGGTTTCCACGCCGTATATTTCAGAGTTCATGAGGTTGCCCGTTCTGATGAAAAAGCCCGACAGGGCAACGGTAATAACTATTCTGTCGAGTATCCATATATAGTCTTTCTTTTCTTTTCTGGCAAACAGCCACAGCGAGGCAAGTATTCCAACAGCTGCTCCGTGGCTTGCAAGCCCGCCATGCCATATCATCAGTATTTCAGACAGGTTTTCACGATAGTATCCCCATTCGTAAAAGAAGCAGTGGCCAAGCCGCGCGCCCAGAATGGTTCCGATGGCCATGTAAACCGTAAGCCTGTCGAGAACGTCATCCTTGAGGCCTTCATTTTTAAAAATCCGCCGCATGATTATATATCCGAAGAAGAAAGAGGAAGCGAACAGAAGTCCGTACCATCTTATTGCAAAGGAGCCGATTCTGAATATTTCCGGATTAATATCCCATGGTATTACCTGAAAGTGCATAATAATTGTTTTGCCGCCAAAGATACAAAAAGATCTCGTAAAAACGGCAAAACACGGCTAAAATGAGTTAAGTATTTGTGGTGCAGGTTTGTTCGGCGGTATTGTTCGGTGTTCTTCTTTGGGAAAACCATACAGGGGAAGCGGATTTAGGCAGAATGGCGCAGGTTGACTGACAGTCAGTGCAATATGTGTTTTGATGTGTTGTTTTTCCACTGTCGAAAAAACACCTAAAAGCAGAATAACGCAGATGATCCGTCTCCAAATCGTTACCCGAAGCGAGCCAGAACTTTTTTCGTAACGGGTTTTTATTCAGTGATATGCTGGGTTTTGCATAGCGTCAGATAACTTGATTAGCAGTAATTTTGTCCCATCTAAAAAACCAAGTTATGAGAAGTACATTTAAGGTGCTGTTTTTCGTAAACGGCAGTAAGGAAAAGAACGGTT
>JAITVX010000263.1 GCA_031285575.1 Bacteroidales bacterium | reverse complement strand
GAAGTACTCAATATATGGTAGACAGACTTCAGGATCGAATGTCCTACGGCTATCAGGGCTCTCTTTTTGCCCCGTCTTGCTGCCAACCGGTGATATCTCGCACTGTAAAATGTATTTTTTGTTCTTGTTGCCGCCCATGCCGCTTCCACAATCGCGGCCTTAGCCTGATGGTTTCCGGGAGCGATATCAATCCACGAGCATAAGTGTTTCTCATTTGAAAAAACACTCATATCCAAGCCTGTTTCTGCAACCAAATCCTCAATGATTCCGGTATTCAAACCGGGTATATCTTTAAGCAATGCTATCGCATTATCATATGGGGATAGTATTTCCCGTACTTTGTGTGATTCATACACGGCCTGTAAACCCGGTTGCTTTGTTACGGAAAGCGTCTGCTGGCAAAAGGCTGATTTCATGCGTTTGCTCTGTGGTAAAGCCGAGCCAATTGCAAAAGTCAAATGATTTCATGTATATTTGCCGGCCTGAAAGATTGCTTAGGGATGTTTTAAATAAATACTCATGTCATATAACTTATTAAAAGGAAAACGGGGGCTGATTTTTGGAGCTCTGAATGAAAAGTCGATTGCATGGAAAACAGCCGTGAAGGCTTACGAAGAAGGTGCTACCTTTGTACTTTCGAACACGCCTGTTTCATTGCGGCTTGGTAATGTACGTGATTTGGCAGACCAGTGCAATACGGTTGTTATCCCAGCTGATGCGACAAAGGTGGAAGACCTTGAGGCCGTTGTAGAGCAGGGAACGGAACACCTGGGCGGGAAGTTCGATTTTGTGCTGCATTCTATTGGCATGTCGCCAAATGTGCGCAAGGGACGGACTTATGACGACCTCGACTATAACTATCTGCTGCAGACTATCGACATATCGGCCGTTTCGTTTCATAAGGTATTGCAGGTATGCCGCAAGATGGATGCCATCAACGACTGGGGCTCGGTAGTGGCACTCTCGTATGTGGCGGCACAGCGCACTCTTTATGGATATAACGATATGGCTGACGCCAAAGCCATGCTTGAGTCTATTGCCCGCAGTTTTGGCTATATTTACGGCCGCGAAAAGAAAATACGAATAAATACCATATCGCAGTCGCCTACAATGACTACCGCCGGAGGAGGTATTATGGGGTTTGAAAACCTGCTCGATTTCACCGAGCGCATGTCGCCTCTTGGAAATGCTACCGCTGAAGAGTGTGCAGATTATATTGTTACACTGTTTTCCGACCTTACCCGCAAGGTTACCATGCAAAACCTGTATCACGACGGAGGATATTCGAGCATGGGCATGAGCCTTAAAGCCATGCAGATATACAACGAGGGGCTGGAATACAGAGATGTAAAACAAATAGAATAAGCATTAACCGAATAATGATTTGCCGAAACCGTTCCGTTAAGGAATACAATTCGTTCGGGCTCGATTACAGGGCCGGTATGTTTGCCTCAGTAGAGTCGGTTGATGAAATAAGGGAGTTGATTGACATGAAAAACGAGTGTGGCTCGCCTTATTTTATACTGGGAGGCGGCAACAATGTACTGTTTACTTCCGATTACGACGGTATTATAATTCATCCCGCAATACCCGGCATTGAGGTGGAAGATACAAGTGGCGAAAACGTTGTGGCGTCTGCCGGTGCGGGTGTTGAATGGGATTCGCTTGTTGAGTGGAGCGTTGCGAGGGGGTTCTGCGGCATCGAGAATCTTTCGCACATCCCCGGAAGAGTTGGCGCTGTGCCGGTGCAGAACATAGGGGCGTATGGCAGCGAAGCCAGCGAGGTTGTTGACAGTGTTGTTGCTGTTAACATGGACGACGGTTCCGAAAGGGTGTTTAAAAACGCAGAGTGCCGGTTCGGCTACCGGAGCAGTATCTTTAAGCGCGAACTGAAAAATCGCTATCTGGTTACAAAGGTGTTTTTCAGGCTGTCGCCCGGCGGCAACTTCAATCTCGGCTACGGCTCGCTTGAAGCAGAAGTTAACCGTCTTGGCGGTGCAACGCCTGCAAATGTGAGGCAGGCGGTTATCAACATAAGGGCTGGCAAGCTGCCCGATCCTGCCGTTCTGGGCAATGCCGGAAGTTTTTTCAAGAATCCGGTTATCGATTCACACAAGGCAGGTTTGCTGAAAGAGCGGTTTCCCGATATGCCTGTTTACATCGAGGGTGAGGGGCTGGCCAAGTTGCCTGCCGGGTGGCTCATTGAGCGCTGCGGATGGAAGGGCAGGCGAATGGGCGACGCAGGGGTGCATGAAAAGCAGGCGCTGGTTATTGTTAACTACGGCAAGGCAACCGGCAGGCAGATTGTTGAACTGTCGGAAGAAATAAAGCGGTCTGTCTGCGACAGATTCGGGATACTCCTTGAGCCAGAGGTTGAAGTAGTGGGGGCTATCTGAAAATTCTCCTGCGGTCGAGTTCGCGATGATATTCGGCGGCATACCTGTTATGCTGTGCAAGGGTTCTGGCAAAGTTGTGGTATCCGGAGAAATCGGCTTTGGCCGAGAAAAACAGGTAGTCGTGTTTTTCGGCGTTCAGCGTGGCGTCGATACCGTCGATTGTAGCGCACCCTACCGGGCCGGGAGGCAGCCCTTTGTACTTGTACGTATTGTATGGCGACTCAATTTTAAGATACCTGTCGAGCACACGGGTAATGGTGAAATCGTTCATTGCAAACTTTATGGTGGGGCAGGCCTGCAGTGGTATTCCCTGCCTTAGCCTGTTGAGATATACGCCGGCAATACGCGGTTTTTCTTCCTTTTTCAGCACCTCATCGTCGATAATTGATGCAAGTATGGATACGTCGCTGCGCGAAAGACCTTCTGCTTCTGCCTTAGCCACACGCTCCGGCGTCCAGAACCTGTTATATTCCTTCAACATTCTGGCGTATATTCCTTTTGCGTCGGTATTCCAGTAAAACTCGTAGGTGTCGGGAATAAATATCGATATAATGTTTTCCTTCGTAAAACCATCATGGCTGTAATTGGCTTCATCTGCGAAGAAACTTACAAAACCGGCCGAGTCTGTTTCAAGCTGTTTAGCAAACCGTCCGGCAAGCTGCTCCATCGACCTTATATTGTTGAACGTAACCCTTACCGGCGCCTGGTTGCCCGAGCGCAGCATGTCTATCAGTTCGTTGATGCTTATGGCTTTCCTTACAACGTATCTTCCAGGCTTAATAAGTTCTGGATACCGCTTCTTTTTTGCCAGCCAGTTGAAGGCCGCTTTGTTTTTTATTAGCAGATAGCGGTTCAGTGTATCGACAACAGTGTCATACGATGCGGCGGCAGGGATGAACATAACAGCGGCGGTGTCTTTCGGCAAAACTGTTTTGCTGATGAAAAGCCTTGAAAACAAAAATGAAACAGCAA
>JAITVX010000257.1 GCA_031285575.1 Bacteroidales bacterium | reverse complement strand
TCCAGTTCTCTACGATTACTGCCTGCCTGTTGAAGAACATTCTCTATATTTTCGGAATGTGTGGTACAGGAACATATCAACAAACTCAAAATGAAGTAATATAGTTTTTGCATTTTTATATATACTTTGATTTATTCAGTTTTTCGTCTTTCATATATGATCAAGAGTGCCTGACCCGTATTTTATTTTACAGAATCAGGCAACCTCCTATCTGCCATATTTCAGGACATTAGTTCAACTGACGATTGCGCCAAATTAAAAAACAAATACTCCCTACAAGAATAAAAAAGAACATAAGAATAGTCCATAAAACTTTATGGATTAACGAAATTTTACAATTGATTAATGAGATTACACATATTACAAACAAAACAATGTGTATAAGCATTAATATTTGCCAAAGTACTAACATGATATTTGTTGTTTATTAATTACAAAAAAATCTTTCCCATCAGGCCCAAATTACCGATCGCTACATGCCCAAGTAATGAGAATTTACATATTCTTCTCCACTGCGATGTGTGCCTCCTCCAGATACAGTAAAGCCACTTCCATTCCATCCGATGGCGATCGAAACCAATGTGCCATAACCGTAAGCCCAGGCAAAGTCAACATAACCGTTGACGCCTGTTACAATGCCTTTTTTTCTAATGTCCGCAACGCAACTAAAGCCCAAAGCGGCGTATGATTCTTTGTGCATATTGTTGCAACCGTTTATTGATACAGCGCCATTAGTTTTTTTATATGGAATCTCGCAATGAACTTCAAATTCCCATATTAACATTCCAAAAGCATTATACGCATAACCGGAGTGAGAAAAAATGAAATTGAAACTGCCATCTGTATTTTCACTGCCCGATTTCAGACGAGGCGTTGCATGTACAACGGTTTTAGATGCATCCGTATTCTTTTTTTTGTTTTTTACAGGAATAACAAAATAGAGCAAATGATCGTATACAATGCCTTTTTTCTCAGAAACAAGAGCTGTTGTATTTATTTTTTCTCCTCTATATGTCCATTCAAGTTCAACGGTACTCATATCGCCCGCTTCAAAAAGGCACTGGAAGGGTTGTCGTCCTGTAGTAGTTCTATCAATTACATAATATTTCGATACAGGTATCAGGCTATCCAATATTGGTTTAAGGCTATCCAATACGGGTTTAAGTTCATTGGAGATATCCTCTCTTTTGATAAGTTCCAAACTTTCCGACGAATGATATGGTAAAATCGCATTACTGATAATGGCCGATTTAATTTTCTCTAGTTCATCAATACTGTTTATTTTTCTTACATATCTATAACTGTTCAAAGTCAAACCATCGTCTTTAAGAAGGTTGTCTTCTATGATCAGGGATAATTGCTTTTCCCAAATTAATTCTCCTTCTTGACATTTAACGATTTCCCCAAAGTACTCAAATTCATTAGGTGCCAGCACTCTTGAATTCGACTTTAACTTTAGTCCAGAAACCTCATAGTTCATTCCAAAACTTTCTTTCTTGCACCCGACTATTACACCTGCAAGTATTGCAACTATAATAGATATAACACCTACTTTCCGATTAATAAAAAATTTGTTTGTCATTTTGATTGATTTTTAACGATTAGAAAATTTTAATTGCTTTGTCATGTTTTTTGCAGACAGACAACTGCACTTCCAGCCCTTAGCTATGCAATAACTGTATCAATGTAAGGGCTACACACAATCCTCACGGGGGCAGGGCTGCTCCGCGAGGTTGTACCTCCGGCGCTTCACCCTGCCGTGTTTCATTATTTAGGGGGTGATCACTCGCCCGGTTATCGTTTACCGGATCGTCTGTTACCGACTCCTTCGCCTTCAGCCATTCCCGCATTTCGTTTTTAATGGTGGTAACTGTGGGTGAAGGAATTTTTACGTATTTATCTACAATGGCCTTGGCCATCGCAAGGGCTTCACCCCTGCGGCCGGTAGCGTCATACAGTTTTGCCAGTTCGTACAGCGGCATGAACCGTACAGGGCACATGGCGGCAGCCGTTTTCAAATGTTGTTCCGCATCCGTATACCGGCCAAGCTGTTTGTAATTGTTGGCTAGCAACATCTGCACGTCCATGTCGTTGTAATAGCATGTACATTGCTCAAAAACTGCGATGCTTTTTTCATATTCTTTTGCCTCGTGCAATTCGGCTGCATGGTTGTAGAGGAAAAGACCATCCTTGCCAAGCCAACGGTACAACCGCTCATATTCGGGCAATACCTTCCGGGTTTGCCCCATCAATGACAGGCGTGCTATGCTGTTCCATCTAATGTGGGCTTGTGTCAATATCACTGTATACGTTGTCAACCCTGCGAATAGCATAAAAACAATGGCACGGACAATCATTATTTTTTTATTGAGGACGCGGAGTGCCACGATTCTGCATGGATTGCAAATAACTACCGCATTCAAGAACAGCAGCCCCCATGTAAAAGGATACCTGAACGGATACGAAAAGAATGAATGTACCGACAGCGCCAGCAGACTCATCAGAGCGACAAGTTTTTCGTCGCCTGGGTTACGCCGGTATGCACGAAGAAGTATGCAAACAAGCAATATCGCCACAGCCAACCCCACCACCCCATACCCTGCCAATATCAGCAGATATTCGTTGAACGGATGTAGCACATTATCTGCCAAAGTTGCATATTGGCTATCAGGATGCGCCTTGAAGTATGCTGCCTGATACAGCATATATTTTGCTTTAAATGCACCCTGTCCATGCCCGAAAACAGGCTTGTCGGCGATCATGTCCAATGTACATCGCCAAATCAACAATCTACCATCCGCTGAATCCTTTTTGGAAAAATATAAAATGATTGGTAAAACGACCAAAGCAACAACAAGTGCTATGTTGATTTTTTGCTTGGCCATTTTTGATTTTGCAAACAGCCAGACGATTGTTGCCGCGACTATAGCCAGCATTCCGGCACGCGAACCCGACAGGATGACGGCAATCGCCATCATCGTTGCCGACGCTATTGCTGCGTACCTGATATATTTTGTGTGGTGCGTAAAGAAAAGGAAACATAGCGGTGTTGCACAAGCGATTGCAGAGGCAAACCCTGATGGATTATCAAAATTTCCGGTAACGGTAAAACTGCGGTTAGCGGAAGAGATGATTCCTGCATATTGAAGAAACCCCTGTACCGAAAGAGCTAGCACAAAAACAACAATCGTTCCGAATATCGGAGTAGTATCCATCTGCCTGATCGGAAGCAATATTCTGTGATGTCGCACACTCCATAGTATTCCCATAATTCCGATAGTCAACATGACCCCCATCCATTTGGGAGTTAACTCTGCGTTAACAAAACGATGAGAGATAACAAACAGGGCAATGCTGCACAACATACAACACAACCCGATGCCGGACGTCGAATGATACCTGTTGTCAGATGGATTTACCATAATTAATTTTCGGCAAAGGTAAGT
>JAITVX010000184.1 GCA_031285575.1 Bacteroidales bacterium | reverse complement strand
CGGATGCCCAATAGTCGGCAATTCGCCGGGAAGAAGAACTGAGAGCAAAGTATTTCAACAGTTTGCTTTGTCCTGCTTTTAACAGCGTTTCGGCTCTGTTGTCTGTTAAGAGTCTTAATCTTGTCGGCGGTAACGCAGCCGTCCGACTGCATCGTTTCCTGGTAGCGGCGGTTGATCTCCACGCGGATCCTGTCCAGCGCGAGGTTGGTCTTTACCGCCAATGTACTCTTACCGCTCATCCTTCCCGCTTTGATGTCCCAAAGTCCGGGAGGGGACGGTCAGCTTGCAACTGAACTGGGCGATACCGCCGTCAATGGTGATTCTGCCCATAACCGGTACCGTGCCGTCCGGTTTGGGGCTGTTCCGTTTTAAGTAGAACAGAATTTTAAATGTAGATCGCATAACAACTCAAAGTTTTTTAATGAAACAAAATTACCGTACTTTGAGTTACAGGAGGTTATGCGCAATGATACCGGAAGCGGACAGGGAGTGCCTTATCGTCAATCACTCTTTTGCCTGTGGTAATGATATGGTAACCGAACTTTGTCGTACCTTTGCCTCAAAAGGCATCGAACGCCCCGGAGCGGTGGGCAAACGAACAGTTTTATATCACATTATCAGACGGTTGACTTCGACTGACCGAAAAAGGCTTTCTTGTTTGATGTTTATTTTAACAATTATTAAAGTACGCTTCAGTATTTTTAAAAATATAAAAACATACATTTGCAACCTTAAAAAATAAACTTATGAATTTAAACCACAGATTATTTGTTTTGATTGCCGTATGTTTTATGGCATCTAATACAGTTATGGGACAGCTTTCCGGCACAGGAAAGCCGATAGCAGAGGTTTTTACCAATTTCCATACAACAGTTGATTCGCCAAAGCCGGCCGGCACAACGGGATTTGAAGTTAACAGAGCTTTCATCGGTTACAGTTATACTTTGGACAACAATTTTTCGGCCACCATTATAGCCGACGCTGCCGGACTTTTCCCTCAAGGCAAGATAAACGGCTCAAGCAATCGCTACGCATATCTTCGCGAAGCATCCATGGCCTGGCAGAACGATAAAGTAAAGGTAACATTCGGCGTAAGCGATACGCGGCTCTATCTTCACCAGAGCAGGTGGTGGGGAAAAAGATACCTTGCCAATACCATGCAGTCGGCATATGGATATGGCCATGTAAATGACTTTGGAATAGCTGTCGATTACAAGTTCAACGACGTATTCAGCGGTGACATTACTGTTATGAACGGCGAAGGCTATACCGAACTGCAGCGCGACAATAACGTAAGAAGTTCTATCGGATTAACGGCAAATCCCAGCCAGAACCTTACCTTCCGTGTTTATGGCGATCATTACAGAGTTCCAGGAAACGACCAGTTTGTAGGGGTTGCCTTTGCGGGCTACAAGCACGAACGCTTTTATATCGGCATCGACGGAAGCTACAAGTCGAACATTGATGGAATTTCGGGACATAATTCATGGGGGCTTTCAACAACAAACGGAGTTTACATTACTGAAAAGGATGAGTTGTTTGTCCGTTACGACTATCATACATCGGTTAATCATATCAGTAACGATGGCGACTTTACAATGGCAGGCATCCAGCATACGTTTTCGCCAAACATGAGGATAGCTCTTAGCTACCAGGGTACAAACCCTTATTCAAATTCGACGGTAAACAGTAACATGATATTCCTGAACGCTCATTTCAAGTTCTGAGACAGTTTTCGGCCTGCTCTCAGGGCTTTCAGGTTTAAGGCAACGATATCGTTGCCTTTCTTTTTAAAAAAGGTTTCTACGGCCTGCTCCATATCTGAAAATGGAATGTCGATATGGGGCGAAGCAGCACCAAGGATGACGACATTCCCTGCCTTTACGGAGCCTGCTTCGCGGGCAACAGTATCGGCGTCGAGAATTATGCTGTTCTTTACCTTTTTTATTTCCCCGATAATCCTGTCAACTTCCGGATAGTTTGGTATATTAATAACAGGGACGGAATTGGTTACAACCCATCCGCTGTTTGAAAGCCACGGCAGGTAACGAAGCGCTTCCATAGGCTCAATGGAAATAATCAGGTCGGCCTTTCCGAATGGTATCAGGTCGGAGGCTATCGGTTTGTCAGAAAGCCTGAAATGCGACTGAACGTCGCCGCCACGCTGGCTCATTCCATGAACTTCCGACTGTTTAAGATACATGTTGTTGGCAAGAGCGGCCAAGCCAGTTATTCCGGCTATGGATAAAATGCCCTGTCCGCCTACACCGGAAATTATTATATCACTTTTCATACTTGTTCTTACGCTAAATTACTTGATTGTTTTTTTCTTTTTGCCGCCGTCTGGATGCACTCGCGGGCTGCAATTATAACGGAAACACCGTTGTACCGAATCTCTTCCTGCATTATGCGCACATTATCTTCGTGGTTTTTCTGCAGAGGAACTATCTCGCGTATATGTTCAGCATCAACTCCAATCCCTTTGCATATTTCCCTGAGCCTGCCTGTTGCATGAGAATCCTGCCCGCCGGTCATGCCGGTTGTAGAGTTGTCGGATATTATGACTGTAACCGGCGAGTTTCTTATAACTGCGTCGAGCAGCCCTGTCATGCCGGAGTGCGTAAATGTAGAGTCTCCAATAACGCAAACCGATGGAAACAGTCCTGCCTCGGCAGCACCGACAGCCATTGTAACCGACGCTCCCATATCTACACACGATATTATGGAGTTGTATGGCGGCAGTGCGCCAAGCGTATAGCAGCCTATGTCGGAAAAGACCCTTCCGTCGGGGTATGTTCCTATGGCTTCGTTTAGCGCATTAAACATGTCTGCATGGCCGCAGCCTTTGCAGAATGAAGGCGGCCTGTTTTTTACTAACGGCGAAACATGTTTTCCGCGGGGCGTTCCTATACCAAGCGATTTTGCCACAATTGAAGGGTTAAGTTCGCCGTCGTGCGGAACAGTTCCGTCGAGCCTGCCGTAAACCCTGATTCCTTCGTCAAGAACACCCCGCAGGCTTTCTTCAATCATCGGGGCACCTTCCTCAAGTACAAGCACGGAATGGCACCGGTCGGTAATATCTTTTACAGTATCTGTTGAAACGGGATATGTGGTAATTTTCAAAATAGGAAAGTTATCATCCCTGTCTTTCAGGTTTTCTATAAGATAGTTGTATGCAATGCCGCAGGCAATGATGCCCATTTCGCGGTTTTTACCGTCTCTGAACACATTGTATTTGCCAAGGCGGTTTTCGTATCTCAGGGTTTCGGATGTTTCAAGAAGCGTCCTGTATTTTTTCCTCGCAATAACAGGCAGCAGCACAAACTGAAGCGGGTCCTGCGGCAACTGCAGCTGTTTTTCCTCCATTGGCAGACGTAACTGTGTTGCGGCTCTCGAATGTGCAAGGCGGGTGGTAATTCTGTACAGAACCGGCAGCCTGTATTTTTCCGATATCTCGAAAGCGTCGAAAACCATATTGTAGGCTTCCTGCTGGTTCGAAGGCTCGAAGCACGGCACGCTGGCAAACTTTGCATAAAACCTCGAATCCTGCTCGTTCTGCGACGAGTGCATCGACGGGTCGTCGGCCGATACTACAACAAGCCCGCCGTTTACGCCCGTAAGCGCAGAGTTTATAAATGCGTCGGCGGCAACATTAAGGCCTACATGTTTCATTGCAACCATAGCCCTTTTTCCCGAATACGACATTCCGAGCGCCATTTCCATTGCCGTTTTTTCGTTTGCCGACCATGTGCGGTGCACTTTGCGTATGGCAGCCTGTTCCGACGCCTGTATGTATTCCATTATTTCCGTTGACGGCGTTCCGGGGTAGGCAAACATACCGCTCAAACCGGCGTCGAGCGCAGCCTGCGCAATGGCTTCATCTCCAAGTAGCAGTTTATTATTCATATAAAAAGTGGCGCTTAATATTCCACCGCCCAAATTTACAAAAAATAATAACAAACAACCCATTAAATTGATAACCGGGCTTGCAGGTCTGGCTTTACACAGCAATCAGCTGCCATTGCTGAAAACTGGC
>JAITVX010000167.1 GCA_031285575.1 Bacteroidales bacterium | reverse complement strand
CCTGCAGCATCATACCGCGACGAAGGATTGGTGATAACCTCTATACGGTCAATTTCGTCACCCTGCATGGAGCTGAGAAACGCCTGCAACTGTTCGCCGCTCATCTGCGAAGGACGGCCGTCAATCCATACTTCAACATTATTACCCAACACAGATATGTCGCCTTGCTGATTGACCAACACGCCGGGCGTATTCTGTAAAATATTGGTGGCATTGCGTCCGGCGCTCTGAATATTGCCGCTAACGTTCACAACATAGCGGTCGGTTCTGGCAACTACCAGCGGACGGTCGGCACTTACTACAACCTCTGCCAAACGGTTGGCGCTTTCGGAAAGGGTAATATCGCCCAAAACACTTTGCGCAGGAACGTTTACATTGCGAAACGCCCGCTCATAACCTATGAACGACACCTGCAAAATATAGTTCCCCGACGCTACGTTCTGAATTGTAAATTTACCGTCAGCACCGGTCATAATGCCGGTTACAGCGCTTGAATCGGAACGCAGCAGGGCGGCAGTTACATAGGGAATTGGTGAGCCGTCAGCTTCATTCCTTACAATTCCACTCAATTGGTGTTGTGCGGTTAAGCTGAACGCACATAAGCTAAAAATAGCCAGTGTAATAAAAAGATTCTTCATAATAATTTGTTTGGTTAATATTAAGTTTAGTTTGAAAACAGATTTCTTCATGCAGTTCAGTAAAGATGTTCACTCTGGTGCAGCATGCTGTTGCTACCTGCATAAGCAGGCATGGCAGGCAGAGACAAAAAAGTCGTAACTTGCTTGTTGTTAGGATAATGGGGGGGGGGGGGGTAAATGTTAACAACCTGCCTTAAAGACGCACGATTGCGCATTTTTACGGTTACAGTACAGGCAATGACCATTATGTTCATGTATGTTTTGCTGTCATTTGGCATTGTCTGTTTTTTATAGAAGAATATTTTAATGACTGCAAAGATGAAATTGTTTTTTAGAAAAACAATTATTTTTACATTTAATTTAAATTTATTATCTGCCAGAGTATGGAACACCTTATGGATTCTCACGGAAGCCACTGAATGGGAGTTGCGTCAGTTGATGCAAGCGTGCCAAAGCGCCTGGCAGGTGTTGCGGGAGTTCCCGCAAGTGCGCCGAGGCCAATGGTGAGTGTTGCGGGAAACCCCGCAAGCATGCCGAAGCGTTTGGTGGAGGTTGCGGAGCTTCCCGCAAGTGTGCCCAAGCCAATGGTGAGTGTTGCGGAGTTTCCCGCAAATATGCCCAAGCCCATAGTGAAGGTTGCGGGAGTTCCCGCAGGTGCGCCGAAGCCGTTCGGCATACTTGCATTCAAAATAACAGGCGCTAAAGATAAAAAAGTATGATTTGCAAGTGTTTCAGGCAATAATTATTTTATTGAGTCGTAAACCGCCTGCAGTATCGAACCGCGTATTTTGAGGTCGGATATCAGGTTGTTGCTGCGTGTGGGGTAAACGCGGTTTGAGAGGAATATTACCGATATTTCGGCATCGGGGTCAACCCATGCGAAGGTGCCGGTGTAGCCCGTATGCCCGAAGCTTGACGGCGCTGCGCTGCGGCACGGATATACTTCGCTGTCGGGCAGCCGGTGGTTGTCGAGGGCGGGTTTGTCGAAGCCGAGACCGCGGCGGTTTTTGTTGCCGGCATACTGCACGGCGGTGTACTGGCGCATTATGTCTTCGGATATTATCTGCTGCCCGCCATAGTTGCCCATGCGGCGGTAGAGTTCCATCAGTTTCATGAGGTCGTTTGAGGTTGCAAAGAGGCCTGCATGTCCAGATATGCCTCCGAGCATGGCGGCTGTTTCGTCGTGCACGGTTCCGCAGAGCTGGCCGCGGTGCAGCAGTGTGTCGTATTCGGTGGGCATTATGCGGCCGGCGGGGTAGCGGTTGAGGGGATGGAAAACAATGTCGCCGGCGCCTATTATGCCGTATATGTTGCGGCGTGTGTATTCGTACCATTTTTCGCGGGTAATGTTTTCAATTATCTGCGGGGCAATTACAAAGCCAAGGTCGGAGTAAACGTAGCGTTTGCGGCCAAGGGGGCTTTTGCGTATTTCGCGGAATATTTCTCTTCTGATGTTTCTGTTGATGTATGTTCCGGGCGACATCATCAGCGGGTATCTTTCGCTCTGCTGTGTGCTTGTGGCGTTGGGGGCGAGTGTTCCGTCGGGGTTGCGTATGTTGAGGTAGAACGGCAGGAACGGCTTGAGGCCGGCCTGGTGGGCAAGTATTTCCTGCATTGTGAGGTTTTCCTTGTTTGAATTGCGGAAGAACGGGTGGTAGCTGCCGAGGGTTTGCTGGGGCTCAAAGCGACCTTCGGACTGGAGGTGCATGAGAGCGGGAAGTGTGACCGATATTTTGGTAAGCGAGGCGAGGTCGTAGATGTCGCTGGCTGTTGCGGCGGCCGAACTGTCATGATATGTGTGGTGTCCGTAGGCTTTGTGATACACTGCTATTCCGCGGCGGGCAATCATTGCCACACATCCGGGGTAGGCTCCGGCAGCAATTCCTGCGCCGGCTATTGAATCGACTTTTCTTATAAGAAGTTCGGACGACAGCCCGGCGTTTTCCGGCAGCCCGTACTGCATCCTAAGGTTGCCCGGGGTGATGATGCCGAAGCCCTGCTGCCAGCGGCTGTTTATCGTAACCGGCAGCTGCCCTCTTGCGCCGATTGCGCCAAAGACGAGCTGCGCTGCAAGTTCTTCGGCGTCGCTGCTTTCCTGGTATGTGAGTATAAGGCCATCGGCGCTGTGCAGTGATGCTACTTTGTCGATGCCGTAGGGGTTGCCGAACCATGTTACGATGCACCGACTGTTTTGTACAAGCGTGTCGATAAACTGCGACAGTGCGCCGGTAACGCCGAAGTTTCGCGCCGGGCGCTGGTCGAGGCCGTAAACGCCTGCAATTACAATGTTGTAGCCTGCAAGTCTTTTAATGAGCGCGTCAACAGCCCTGCTGTCGGAAGTGTTAATGCTGTAGCTGTCTGTTGCCGTATATTTTTCGAGCTGCTTCTGCCATGGCGTTGGCGCGGGCGAAGCCGGATTGATTGCAATGGAGGCAATTTTAAGCGTGTCGATGTTTTTCAGTGGCAATATGCTGCCATTGTTGTTCAGAACAGTGAGCGCCGATGCGTAAAGGTCTCTTATAAGGGCAAGAGATGTGGCGGGGGAGAGGTCGGCTTCAATGTTTTCCGGTGCAATATCTGTCCTTGCTCCCAGGCCTGCCCAGTATTTTAGGGCAAGTATCCTGCGGCATTTGAGTTCGAGCTCCGCGGCGGTTATCTTTTTTTCGTTTATGAATTTTTTTGTTTCATTTATTGCCTCCTCTACGTCAACAACAAACTCTATTACATCATTGCCTGCCTGAAGCGCCATTGCATCGGCAATTCCGGGTTTGTAATACTTTGTAACTCCCTGCATGTTCATTGCGTCGGTTACTGTAATGCCTCTGAACCCGAGTTCGCGGCGCAGCAGGTTGCCTGCTATCTGCGGCGACAGTGTTGACGGCAGCCCTGGCGTTGTGTCGAGCGCCGGAAGGCTGAGGTGGGCGGTCATTATGCCCCCGATGCCGTTGCCGATGAGCTGCCGGAAAGGATAAAGCTCAACGCTGTCGAGCCTTTCACGCGAGTGGGATATGAGTGGCAGCTCTGCGTGCGAATCGATGTTGGTATCGCCGTGCCCGGGGTAGTGCTTGGCGGTTGTCATAATACCTGCGTCCTGCATTCCGCGCATGTAGTTTACGGTTTTTGCGGCTACGTTATGCCTGTCTTCGCCAAACGAGCGGTAGTTTATAACGGGGTTGGCGGGGTTGTTGTTGATGTCGGCTACGGGGGCGAAGTTTATGTGCATTCCGGCGCGCCGGAACTGAGCACCGACGGCCTGCCCCATGCGGTAAATGAGCGAGTCGTTCCTGATTGCCCCAAGCGTCATCTGGTAGGGGTATTTTGTAACATCGGATAGCCTCATGCCGGCGCCCCATTCGCCATCCATTGCTATTATGAGCGGAACTGCCGAAATGCTCTGGAAGTAATTTGTGAGTTCGGCCTGCTTCCCGGCCGTGCCCTGAAAGAAAACTATTCCACCAACGCCGTATTTCTTTATTGTGGAGCTTATTTCGGCTTTATGGGCTTCAGTTTTGTTTGAATATGCGGCAATCCATATACACTGTGCAATCTGCCGTTCGACGGTCAGAGTTTTCATTACCGAGTCAACCCACGGGTGGTTCATGTATTTTATAAATGGAGGTTCCGGCTGTGCAGACAGATGGATACACTGCGCTAAAAAGAAAAAAACGAGAACGACTGTAAACCGGTTTTTACCAGACATAATTCAGATATTAACAGTTAGTAACTTGAGGTACTTTTTTTCATGGACGCCACTTAATTGCATGCTGATTCAGATAAATTTTTCTGCAATAAAGCTGTCGATGCTCTGCCGGGCTTTCTCCATGAACATTTCGCGCAGTTTTTCGATCAGGGGATTGTCAACGGCAAACATGTTTTTGTCAACAGATTTAAACGGCAAAAGTATTGGCGATGTTCCCGACATTAAAACCGAGTCGTAGCTGTAAATTGTGCCGGTGTTAACGCATTCGTAGCGCACGTCTGTTCCGTTTGCACGGCAAATATCCAGAAGTCGCCTTCTTGTTATGCCGCCAAGCACAAGGTTGTCGGGCGCCGTGAAGAGTATGCCGCCTTTAATAAAGAAAATATTCGACCGGCTTCCTTCGGTAATAAGGTTTTTACTGTTCACAAGCAGCGCCTCGTATGCCTTTGTGGCTGCCAGACCGGCTTCTATTGATGCTCGCAGTTCATGGTTAACTACTTTTGATGCCGGGTCGGTGCGTTCGGCCCTGAAAAGGATTCCTGCAACCCCGTCTCTGTATTGCTGCGCAGAAGGGTAGCTGGCTTTTACGAAATAAACAAGGCTGTGCGATTCCGAATGGTTGTAGTTGAAAACTATTTTGAGGTTAACTTCTTCATCCTGCTGTCCGGCTCCGGCAAGTGTCTTAATGCTGCCGAGCAGGCTGCGGAATGTTGCAAGGTTTGTGCGTCGCCTGTTCAGCAGGCTGGTTACGAGGCGTTCGTAGTGGTCGTTAAAGAATAGCGGAACACCTTTTATCACCCTTAATACTTCGTAGATTGTTTCGCCTTCGTAAACCATGCTGTTGTCAAAGTCGTCAACGGGCAGCAACGCTCCGTTTTTTATAAAATGTTTGCCGTAACATTCTTTCATAAGAAAAATAATCAGGCCATAAAGGTATTATATAATTCCGGAAAAATACTTACACATCGCTGTTTTTTCAGTCTGTGTAAAATTACACAGATGTGTTTGTTCTTTATTTTATTGTACATTTACTGCGAAACAAACCTTGCCGATAGTTGAAGTCATTTAACAGCCATACTGCCACAAGTTGCATCGCAATGGCGGACGTAACGTTTGTTCTCCCCATCAGTTATCTATAAACCGGCGAGCTGTGCTATTTTTGCCAACTGCATGGAGGTACAGGCACAAGGTTGTGCAACCTCCACCAAGGGCTTTGGCATACCTGTCACAACCCTGTGCAACCTCCACCATGGGCTTTGGAGTACTTGCACAACCCTGTGCAACCTTCGCCACGTGCTTTGGCGTACTTGCACAACCTTGTGCAACCTTCGCCACGGCTATTGACACGCTTGCACAACTCTGTGCAACTTCCACCAGAGGCTTCGGCATGCTTGCACAACTCTGTACAACCGCCATGGGCTGGGCGATAGTGGAAAATTAACCAACAGGCAGAAAGTACAAGTGAGGCAGCCGTATGGGGGCTTGTTTTTGGGAAAAGAGTGTATCTTTGTGGGATAATTGTAAGCACAATCACAGAACTTGATATTGAAAACTTCCGTTGAAAATCATTGTGCCTGTTATTGATTGGAAAGAGCGTTACTGTAAGGTGTAGTTAATCCAAAATATATATATCTTTGGACGTAAATAAGCAACAGTTATGACAAATCCTGTTTCGTGGGCTGTTGCCCGCATAAAAGACATGAATGACGCTGTATGGCACACGCCGCTGTCGGAATTACCCAAAGGCAGAACCGTTATTATAAAACAGCTCCGTATAATAATTGTTGCCGCACGCGGGGTACTCAACAACAGGGTACAGCTGCGTGCCGCTTCTCTTACGCTGTATTCGCTGCTGTCGGTAATACCGGTTGTTGCAATAGCGTTCGCAATAGCCAAAGGTTTTGGTCTCGACAGGAATCTTGAGACGCTTATTGCCGATGAGTTTCAGTCGCAGCAGGAGATTCTGAACTGGCTTCTGCAGAATGCCCGCAGCGCTCTTGAGAAAACACGCGGCGGATATATTGCCGGAGTGGGTATGGTGATACTTTTTTGGTCGGTAATGTCGCTGCTGGGGCATGTAGAGGATTCGTTCAACCATATATGGCAGATAAGAAGCCCGCGAGCGTGGTACCGCAAGTTTACCGACTACCTTACAATAATGCTCATAGCCCCGGTTTTCTTGATTCTAGCAAGCAGCATGTCGGTTTTCATATCGGCCTACATGGCCGAGTTTATGACGCAGGCACCTGTGCTCGACTATTTCAAGCCGCTGGTTACATTTCTCCTAAAGCTGTCGCCATATTTTCTGGTATGGGTTATTCTTACCATTGTTTACCTTGTGATGCCCAATACGAAGGTAAAATTCATGCCTGCAATGATTTCGGGAATTATTGTTGGTACGGCTCTACAGATACTGCAATATTTCTATATAGATCTTCAGTTCGGAATCACCAAACTTAATGCAATTTACGGAAGTTTTGCCGCAGTGCCGCTGTTTATTATATGGCTTCAATACAGCTGGCTTACCATTCTGCTTGGTGCCGAGCTTGCCTTTGCCAACCAGAATATTTCAAACTACGAGTTTGAAGCCGAAGCCATGGGCATGAGCAACTATCACAGGAAAGCCATTTTTCTTATTATTATGAACATTGTAATAAAAAAATTTGCCGCCGGCGAACGTCCAGTTTCCGCTTCGGATATTGCCGTTCAACTGAAGGTTCCCATACGCCTTGTCCGCGAGCTGCTGCAGGATCTTAATGAGGCAAACCTGGTTTCTGAAATTACCCTGAACGATGAAAAGGAGAGGTTCTACCAGCCTGCCTTGGATATAGGAAAAATAACGGTAAGCTACGTGCTGTCGAAGGTTGAAAAGCATGGAATAAGGCAGGTCTTTCTGGAAAAAAATCTGGATTATGAAAAGGTAATCCGCATGCTTGAGCAGTTTGACAGTTTAATCATTAAGTCAGCCTCCAATATTCTGGTGAAAGATATCTGAAGAGTTGTGTGAATTTGATGCATGGCATATTTAATTGCAGTATTATAGTTGTAATAGTTGAAAAAAAGATATATTTTTGCAGCCTGAAAAAAGGTTCCGTAGCTCAGTTGGATAGAGCAACAGCCTTCTAAGCTGTGGGTCGAGCGTTCGAATCGCTCCGGGATCACAAAACATCTGATAATGCACTAATTATCAGATGTTTTTGTTTCCAAGCTTCGTTAATCGTTACGATTTTTCGGCTGCCTGTAAAACCCTGTGTTTTTCACGCATAAAAAGATAGTTCTATCTTTGCCTAAAAAAGGCATGTTTCAGAATCCCTTGTTATTAAATTTAGCCAAGTATATTCTTGGTTCCGAATTAGTTG
>JAITVX010000113.1 GCA_031285575.1 Bacteroidales bacterium | reverse complement strand
TTTTTGAACGGCTCGCTTTCCAGCACCTCCAGATACGTGTTCTGAAGCCCGGTTACGCACCGGTGCAGGATTTCGGGGATGTACGCCCCGCCATAGGTTCCGTAATAACCTTTTTCGTTTACCTGATACTTTGTCATCTTTCTTTCGATTTAATCGTTACAAAATAAAAGAAGCCCATCGTGAGTACGACAGGCTTCCGGTTTATATTTTCGGGCTTCCCGATCAACAACCACAGCAACATCTACTCACAATTGAACAACTGCAAGCGCCAACGCCAATATGTACAGATCGGGTTCATCTATATTCCTTTTAAAATTCGGGGACAAATATATACATATTTATTTTTAATCCATGTATAACGGAGAAGTATATTAAAATTTGGTACAAAACTGTTTCGATACGTGCATAATACCTGTCATATAAAAAACAGCAGGCTATCTTTATTTTGAGGCAGCCTGCTGGTTTTTTTAAAACTTCAAATTACTGTTATTCCATAAATTTAAGACAGGCAGGCGCTTTAATGTCGTAAATTTTACCTGGCACTACAGGCATCCCCGTATTTTTATCAATTTCAAATAAGGCCACATTCTCCTGGTTTTGCAAATCGGGCTGCGGTCTTGCGTTTTGATTGCCTACCAGAAGGTATTTTCCGGAAGGATCGATTGTGAAGTTCCGAGGCCAGTTGCCGCCACACGATGTATAGCCAACAACCGATAACATTCCGTTGGCGCCAACCTTGTATGTAACGATAGAGTTGTGCCCCCGGTTGGAGCCGTAAAGATATGCGCCGTCTTTTGAAAGATGAACGTCGCCGCCAAAGCTTTCGCCAGTCCAGTCGTCGGGCAGAGTGGATATTGTCTGTATTTCGGTCAGGCTGCCGTCGGCGGCAATGTCAAACACTGTCATTGCCGAAACGAGTTCGCTTATTACAAACATCTTTGTTCCGTCTTTGCTGAATGTGAAGTGGCGCGGGCCTAAACCTTCCTTAACGCTTGCGTGGCCGGTCTGTGTGAGTTTGCCGGTTGTTCTGTCGAGGTCAAGAATCATAACCTTGTCGAGCGAAAGGCATGTGAGGTAAACTTTTTTGCCGTCGGGGCTCGCTGCTGCCATGTGTCCGCGTGCACTGCGTATTCCTTCTTCCCTGAAAACGAGGGTATCGGTTACTTCCGAAGGCAGGCCACTGGCGTCGAGCCTTACAACTGCTATCGAACCGCCTCCGTAGTTTGCAACTAAAAGGAAGTCTTCGCCGGGCATAAGGGATACGAAGCATGGGCCGCCGTTGGGAACGTCGAGCGCTTTTACCTTTTCGGCTGTGCCGGCTTCAATGTCGAGCTTGAGAGCGGTAACCGAGCCTACCCGTATGCCGTCAACAACCCGGCTCGACTCATTTATGGCATACGCCATGCTGCGCTTCTGTGAGATGCACAGATATGACGGATTGGCACCGGCGTCGGCCTGCGAAACGGGGGTAAAAACTCCTTTCGCCAGGTCAACGTCAATAATATGCAAGCCGTTGGGATTGTCGGGAGATGTGTAGGCTCCAACGTACATTCTTGAGGTCTGCGAGTTTACGCAGCTAAAAACAGGTATTAAAGCCACAATTAACAGGTTTACAATTTTTCTCATTTTTTTATTCTTATATTAAAACTATTCTGTGTTGTTATTCAATAAATTTAAGGCATGCCGACTGCCGCAGGTCGTAGGGGGTACCGAACGGTACCGGAAGCCCCGTTTTCTGGTCTATTTCAAAGAGAGATAGGTTGGCCGGGGTCTGACTTCCTTCCACTGTTCTTCCCATATTGCCTACAAGGAGGTATTTCCCGGAAGGGTCGAGCGTAAAGTTCCTTGGATGGTCGCCGCCGCAGGGTGTTATGCCGGCAAGGGTTAATCGTCCGTCGGCACCTACCCTGTATGTAACAATTGAGTTGTGTCCTCTGTTGGAGCCGTAAAGATAGTTTCCGTCTTTCGACAGGTGTATGTCGGCGCATGAGTTTCTTTCGGCAAAGCCTTCGGCCGGCAGGGTTGATATTGTCTGTATTTCGGTGAGGTTGCCGTCGGCGGCAATGTTGAATACGGTTACGGTAGAGCCAAGTTCGTTTATTACAAACATCTTTGTTCCGTCTTTGCTGAATGTGAAGTGGCGTGGGCCATCGCCTTCGGGGATATTGCCTGTGCCAGTTTGTGTAAGCTTGCCGGTTGCCTTGTCGAGGTAGAAAATCATAACCTTGTCGAGCGCCAGGCATGTGAGGTATATTTTTTTACCGTCGGGGCCAACTGATGTCATGTGTCCGCGAGCGCTGCGTATGCCTTCCTGCCTGAAGACGATGGTATCGGTTACTTCAGCCGGCAGCCCGCTGGCATCGAGCCTTACAACCGATATGGCTCCGGCGCCGTAGTGTGCAAGCAGCAGAAAGTCTTCTTCGGGGGTTATTGATACAAAGCATGGGCCGCCGACGGGTATGTCGAGGGCTTTTACTTTTTCGGCTGTGCCGGCTTCAACGTCGAGCTTGAGGGCGGTAACGGAGCCCATTCTTATTCCGTCAACGTCTCTGTTCGATTCGTTGGCAGCATAGGCCATGCTGCGGGTTTTGGATATGCACAGATACGACGGGTTGGGCCCGGCGTCGGCACTCGACACAGGGGTAAATTCTCCCTTGCCAAAATCTACGTCAATAATGTGGAAGCCGTTGGGGTTGTCTCTTCCTGTGTAGGTTCCTACATACAGCCTGGCTGTTTGCGAGTTTACGCAGCTGAATACCGGTATTAAAAATACCATCAGCAGAAGGTTTAAAATTTTCTTCATCTTTTTCATCTTATTAGTTAATCTTTGTTTTTGTTCCGAACAACTGCTTTATTCTCCAAATACCCTGTCGGGTTTTAAGGTGTGCTGTTTTTTTATAAAAAACGTTGCAATATATGTTTTTTCTGATGAAGAATATACAACAGGATGTAAAAAATATTTAAACCGATTGTGTTTTTTATTTACATATCATGAGAAGCATGCAGAAAATGGAGCTTTCAGCATGTCATGCCGGTAAAAAATAAAGCTTTGCTGTTTTATTATTAATGACTACCCGTAATAATTACCTAAAAGTATTTTTTTGTAAAAAATTGCATGCAATAACACTGATGGATTTTTTGAGAGAGTTTCCCGATGTGGCGAGTTGCAAGCCCAGGCACATGGTTCACAAGTTGCGTATAGTATGTTCTTTCAGTATTATCCACGCGCAAATCGACTGATACCTTTAAACCCGTGAGTTCGATTTTATGGATTTTGGGCAGTGAGGCAAGGCTTACACGGATAATCGTGGCTACGCCCAATACTGCTAAAATGATTCTTGTATCCATTTACATGCGCATTTTTAACGGTGTAAAGGTGAGGGATGGTCAGTTAGCGGCCGGTTAGGTTTTGGTAACTTTAAGGCGATCGGGGCACAAGGACATGATGTTTCATTCTTACCTCCATACAGTCCAGACTTAAACCCCATTGAAAAGAAATGGACACAGGCTAAAAACACCAGAAAGAGACGAAGATATAATCCGTATCAACTTTTTGAAACATTTTTAGTGTGAGTTTTTATTCGGAGTTAGCTATATATGGGTAGTCATTTTTAATATTGCTTACCGGGTTGTTTGTGAAAAAAGCCTATATTTGCCTTCAAAATTAATACATGTGAAAATTATGCCCGGATATTAATCCCGGCGCCTGAAATCCTGTACGAAAAAAAGTATTAAAATGTCTGCCATGCGTACTGTAATACTGCTCCTCTGTTCAATTATTCCCGCAAGCCTGCCGGCACAGGTAAGAAATGCCTTTTCGGGTGACGTTGACAGGTTCAAAACCGAATTGACGGTATTTATGGGCCAGAACCTGCGACCCGAACATATTGAAACGCTTGATGCTTTTGTCTCGGAATGGGACAGCACGGCGTACAGCCTTGAGGAAAAGGCAATGATTATAAACGTTGCAAACCAGATGACGTCAAAAGCCATGAGGCCAGTTCCGCATTTTATCGACTTTTTCAACACCCTCAACACGCTGGCGTCATACGGCGGCGGCGAAAAATTTATTTACGGATGGATAAGCGGGCTGTACGAAGTTTTGAGTCTGCAGAAATATACAAATGATGTTTTGCTGTCGTATATAAGAAACTTCGGGCATATTATTGGCGAAAACATTCTCTATCAATCGAGCAGTGTACGATGGAGAGTCAGTCCCGGGGCCATAAGTTTTATTCGCGACACACTTTATTCGGTATCGATTACCGGTGCAACGTTAACATGCATTTCGCAAAGAGACAGTACGGTTATTTATAATGCATCGGGTCAGTATTTTCCCATAAATCAGGCTTTCAAAGGAACGAGAGGCACTGTTTTATGGGATAAGGCGGGCTTTGCTCCCGAAGACGTAGAGACGCGGCTGAACAGCTTCATGCTTAATCTTGCGCGAAACAATTACACAGCCGACTCGGCCATGCTGATGCACAAAACGTATTTCCCTGAACTGGTGTACGGCTCTTTTTCCGACAGGGCAACAAGTTTCAGTTCGCCCGAAAGAGCCAACTTCCCGCAGTTCATGACCTATGAAAAAACATTCAGGATAAACAGCCTTTACGAGGACGTTCATTACGAAGGCGGACTTTCATTTGAAGGAGCAAGCGTAAAGGGAACCGGCGAAAAACAGTTGCCCGCCAGAATTACACTGTACAGGAACGATACGCTGTACCTGAAAATAATGTCAAATGAGTTTCTGTTCACCAAAACCGGTCTTAACAGCGCGGAGGTTGAAATGACACTGTTTCTCGACAGGGATTCCATATATCACACCAACCTCGGATTTTCATATTTTGCCGGTAACCGGCAGGTAAACCTTTTCCGCAACAGTAATCCGGTTTCAAAAAGCCCATATTTCAATTCATTCCATAAGATTGACATGTATTTTGAATATCTTACATGGGACATGGACGAATCGAGAATAACGCTTTCAAGGGCAAGAGGTGCGTCGCTTGGCGAAGCGATGTTTGAATCGGTATCGTATTTCGACAACGATGATTTCTATAACATGATGGGCTTTGACGACTATCATCCCCTGAACAGGCTTCTGAAATTTGCCGAATGGTACTACTCCGAAACATTCCCGGTGCCCGAGTTTGCCAAATGGCTTAACAAGGCCGACGAAATAGTTATGGGCATGTGCATGGAACTTGCAAATAAGGGATTCCTGTTCTACGACCGCGCCAACAACGAAGTTACCATTAAACAGAAAACAAAAGACTATCTTGATTCCTTTGCAAAGAAAACCGACTACGACGTAATACGCATCGTCAGTTCCACAAGAACACCTGTTGACAATGCCATTCTCGACCTTAGAAACTACAACCTTACAGTCAACGGCGTCAGAGGCGTTATGGTAAGCGATTCGCAGAAGGTAGCCATGTATCCCTACAACCAGCAGCTGGTTATTGAAAGGAATCGCGGCATATCATTCGATGGAGTAGTGGAAGCAGGCTTGTTTACAGCCTACGGCAAACAGTTTTCGTTCAATTACGACACCTTTAAAATACGGCTTCAGAAAGTGGACTCTATCAAAATAGCAGTAGAGACCGACCAGCGCAACAGGGACGGGAACCCTATAATAAAGCCGATAAACAACATGATACAGCTTGGTACCGCAGAGATTTTTATCGACAGGCCCGAAAATAAATCGGGGCTGAAAAGCTACAAAGAGTACCCGATATTCAATTCCGTATCTCCGTCATATATATTTTATGACAAGATACCGGGCCTTGAAGGAATATATGCCCAGGAAAGTTTCTATTTCAAAATAGATCCTTTTACATATGAAAATATTGATCATTATTCATCCGAAGATATTAACCTTGCCGGCGAGTTTACAGGCGGCAGCGTACTTAAACCCACAAGGCAGACATTGACAATACAGGCCGACAATTCGCTTGGATTCAACATGATTATACCGGAAGAAGGTATCGGAGTTTATGATGACAAGGCCCGCATGTTCAACCAGATTCAGATGAGCAACAGAGGGCTGACAGGTGGAGGAGCGCTTAAACGCCTTACATCAACAACCGAGGCCGATGAATTCAAATTCTTTCCCGACTCAATGATTACCGAGGCCAAAACATTCAACATGGAAAAAGATCCTGCCGGGCTGTTTCCCGCTCTCAACAGTACCGACGTATCCGTAAAATGGCTCACGCAAACCGACGAATGGATAGCTTCAAATAAAGCGGGCAAAACATTCGACATGTTCGAAAACGGAACAGTGCTTGACGGTACAATAAACCTGACCCCAGCCAAACTGATGGCTTTCGGGGCAATTGACCTGTCCGATTCGAGAATTACTTCAGACAGGTTTAACTTCAGTTCAAACGCTATAAAAGCAGATACGTCTGTTTATAACCTGAAATCGAGATCAACAAACGGCTATTCTTTCATAGCGGAAGACGTTAACAGCGACATAAACTTTGAAACACAGCTGGCAAATTTCCGGCTCAACACCGACTCTTCCATGGTTAAATTCCCAGAAATACAGTACATCTGCACAATGACCGATTTTACCTACAACATGCAAAGCAGGATATTGAACATGGAACAGAAAGGCAAATCGAACACTCCGCTTATGAGCGCTGAAGATCTTGTAAAACAACCTTTCTCATCGCTCGACAAACCTACGTTCTTTTCCACAAACAATATGAACGACACCATTGCCTTTTCATCGTGGAAAGGCTCATACAACCTCGACAATGAACTTGTTAAAGCCGAAAACATCAACTATATCCATATTGCCGATGCGCTAATACAGCCCGACAGCGGAAAAATAACCCTGTCGCGCCGGGCAAGAATTGAAACGTTGCATAACGCTACAATTGCCGTAAACAACAGGCATATACTGCACTCGGCGGTGGTAAATATTGAAACATCAAAAAGATATGGAGGCAGTGCCGAGTACGGCTATATGGACGAGGAAGAAAACGTTCAGCAAATAAAATTCTCCGAAATAACAGTCGATACCATGACAACAACGGCTCGCGGAGTTATACCCGGTAATCAGAACTTTACACTAAGCCCCGCTTTTACCTTTGCAGGCGATGTAATGCTGTCGGCCAGAAACGATTTTTTAACATTTACAGGCGCCGCAGGCATAGTTCAGAATTGCATCGGGTTGGCATCGCTTGACGTTAAATTCAAATCGGCCATTGACCCGCAAAGAGTGCTGATACCCATTGCCGAAACAGCACGAAACAGCAACGACGAGCTTGTTATATCGGGGTCATACCTTAACGCTGATTCTTCGTACTACTATCCTGCATTCCTGTCTGCCCAGCGATTGTGGTCAGACAGTCCACTCGTTGATGCCAACGGATACCTTTATTTTGAAAAGGAAAAAGGACGCTACCTGATAGGCTCTCTCGATAAGCTGTCGGATCCTACAAAAAACGGCAACCTTGTTACCTTCGACAAAAATTTCTGCATAATGCTTGGCGAAGGAAAACTTAACTTTGGTGCAAAATACGACCTGTTCAATCTTTCTGGTGCAGGCGGATATATCCACAGTTTCGATTCCAGCAGTGTGAACATGGAATTGATACTTGCAGCCGATTTCCATTTCTCTGATGCCGCACTGAAGATGATGTCCGATGAATTAAGAATGATACCCACCCTTTCGCCGGTAAGTCTGAATACCGACCTCTATACAAAGGCGATGAAAGACCTTATAGGCGTTTCGGCAGCCGACCAGCTTAACCAGGACATGGGCTTGTTTGGCGCAACAAGAAGCCTCCCAAAAGAATTTACCTACAAACTTCTACTGAATGACGTTAAAATGTACTGGAATGCCCCAACCTCATCATTCCGGTCGAAAGGTAAAATCGGGATAGGGTTTATTGGCATCCAGCCTCTTAATGTTTATGTTGACGGATATGTAGAGATACAGAGAAGGCGGTCGGGCGACATGTTCGACGTTTACCTGAAAGCCAGTGACAACACATGGTATTATTTCTCATATTTCCGTGGTGTTTTAATGACACAATCCTCAAACACATCGTATAACGCGCTGATATCAGGTCTCAAAGTAAATGCCCGCAAGCACCCCGATGCATCCGTAAGGGTACCCTACACCTACATGATTGCCGCAGAAGGCCGCCTCACAAATTTTCTCCGCAGAATGTTGAGCGATAGCCCGGCTGAAGAATAATTCCGCATGGGAAAATACGCCGCGTAAGCCGATGCGTTAAGTGCGTCCATGATGTTTTGCGGAACGGCTGTCGTTCTGATTTCCGTTTTCGTGCGCACCCATTCGCCGCTGGCATCGAAAAGCAGTTCGCGGTGGGTGGCGCCATCGAGGATGTCAACCTCAGTCATGTCCCTCTCCATATGTTTTTACACGGTCGGAAAGTGTTATAAGCGTTGACGGCAGGTATTTCCCGCTGTCGTCGTTATCATGCAAGTCGGCTACCGCTTTCATCTTTCAGGAAATCGACTACCCAGTAGTCTCCTTTCTTTTCCCATTGTGTTGCGGTTGCTTCGGGATACCTTGCCTTGAACATCGTTTCGGCCATCTGGCTGCCGGAAGTCATTTTGTTATCTTCCTTGTTACATCCGCACAATGCAAGGGCACCGATAGCGGGCGCAAGCGTCAGAAAAATACTTTTCACAGTTATTAATCATCAATGTCTATCAGGTTAAATTGCAGGTTGAATGTCAGCTCGAGGCGGTTGCTGAGCGACACCTCATAGTCGCGCGTGTCGCGGTCGATGTCGCTGATTGTTGCTCCTGCGTAGTTGGCCGTTACGTAATCTACTATCTGCTGCGGAACAATTCCTGACGGAACCGGCGTACTTCTGCAGTCAACTTCTGTCCACTGTCCGTTGCCGTCGAATTCTATCTTGCTGCCGTCGGCAAAAATCACTTCGTAGCTTTTGTAGTACCGTTCGTTTTCTTCTTTCGCAAGCGCTACCTTCGCGCCCGGAAAATATTTCTCTATAAACTGCTGCGCATCCACAGGCAGTTCTTTTACGGTAACGGGTTTGTCGTTGTCGGCAAACGCTGCGGAGGCCATCATAATGAGGCCAGCCAGTAAGAATGTGATACGTTTCATGATATGGTTTATTTACGTTTATTAATCATCAATATCTATCAGCATAAACTGCATGTTGAATTTCAGCTCGAGGCGGTTGCTGAGCGACACCTCATAGTCGCGCGTGTCGCGGTCGATGTTGCGGATTGTTGCACCGGCATAGTTGGCTTCAACATAATCTACTATCTGCTGCGGAACAATTCCTGCCGGAACCTGGGTGCCTTTGCAGTCAACGTCTGTCCAGTTGCCGCGCCGGTCGAACTCCAGTTTACTTCCGTCGGTAAAAACCACTTCGTAAGTTTTATCGAACAGGTCGGTTTCCGTTTAAGCAAACGCTACCTTTGCGCCCGGAAAATATTTTTCTACAAACTGCCTGGCGCTGGCCGGCAACTGGGCTACGGTAATCGGTTTGTCGTCGTCGGCAAACGCTGCGGCCGACACTATAATAAGGCCGGCCAATAAGAATGTGATACGTTTCATGATATATTTATTTAAATGTTTAACGCTGCAAATGTGGTGCGCGAATCTGAAAAGAATATGAAATTTCAGAAAAATTAATATAAAATACACAAAATTCTGTTTGCCCAGACATTCAGCCTGTCGAAACGACACTTCGGCAGGCTGAATGACCAGGCCGGCTATGAACAGCGGAATACGGGACACCTTTTTCAATATAAATAAAGAATAAAAGTCATATAAACCGTCCGGTTATTTTCTAAATAGTATATTTGCATGCGGCAACGACAGTTTTTTGGCTGTTCCGCTGAATAATATGTTAACCATTTATAAATACCTGAACTGAAAAAATGAAGATATTAAGCTACGACTGCTTCTCCGGCATAAGCGGAGATATGAACCTGGGTGCAATGATTGACCTCGGAATTGAGAAAGAGTTCCTTGCCGGCGAACTGAACAAACTTAACCTGCGGGGGTGGGAGATCGAGGTGCAGCGCGACCAGCGCCACGGCATATACGGCACAAAAGTTACCGTGAGGCAAACGGTACACGAACATGTGCACAGGCATCTTTCCGACATAGAGAAAATAATATCGGGTTCGGGGCTTGGCAGCAGGGTGAAGGAGTTAAGCATGAAGATTTTTACAAAGATTGCCGAGGCCGAAGCCAGGGTTCACGGCACTTCGGTAGAAGAAGTACATTTCCACGAAGTGGGCGCCATCGATTCTATTATCGACGTTGTGGGCGCTGCAATATGTTTCGATGCCCTGGACGTTGGCGCCGTGCATGTGTCGCCGGTTGAGCTTGGGGGCGGGCTTGTGAAGTGTGCACACGGAACGCTGCCGGTTCCGGCGCCGGCTACAGCCGAGATAATTAAAGGTATTCCGGTTACAAAAGGCGGTGTTGACTTTGAGGCCACAACCCCCACCGGAGCAGCCATTGTTGCCGCACTGGGCTCGCAGTTCGGAGCAGGCACAGTTGTTAAGGTTGAACGTTCGGGCTACGGCATTGGCCACAAACAGCACGACCGCGTGCCCAACATACTGCGCATTACGCTGGGCGAAACAGCCGGCGCACCCGAAACAGGCCACAACGCCATTATGATGGAATGCAACATTGACGACATGAACCCCGAGTTCTTCGACTATATATCAGAAAAACTGTTCAGGGCAGGCGCCGCCGACGTATTCCTTTCAAACGTGATAATGAAAAAAGGCCGGCCGGGAGCAGTGCTGCACGCAATATGCGAAAAAGAGTTCGAGGAGCCGGTAAAAAAGGTAATATTCACCGAATCGACATCGCTCGGCATACGGGTAATACCTTTCAGGAAAGAGACCCTGGCGCGGGAGTTTGAAACAGTCGAAACCACGCTGGGGCAGGTAAGAATAAAAAGGTCGTTTTACAACGGCGCCGAAGTGTCGGTTAAACCCGAATATGACGACTGCCGGCAGATTGCCTCCGAAACAAACCTGCCGCTGAAAGAAGTTTACAGCACAATAATGGCCACCATTACCGCAAGCAGTAAATGAAAAACAGCAAAATAGAAAAACTCGCAGGCATACTCGGCAGCGCTGGCCCCGCAGTGATTGCCTTTTCGGGCGGGGTTGACAGCTCGTTCCTGCTATACATGGCGCATAAGACACATGCCGGCAGTGTTGTTGCAGCAACCGTCCGCACGCCATACATACCGTCGCGGGAAATTGAACAGGCCACTGAATTTGCCGGCAGGTACGGAATAAGGCATCAGATAATCGACATCGGCACGCCGGCTATTGTTGCAAACAACCCCGACAACCGCTGCTATCACTGCAAGAAAGCCATATTCACGCGCCTCGCCGGTTTTGCAGAAAGCGCCGGCTGCGCAACTGTTTTCGACGGCTCAAACGCCGACGACCTTAACGAATACCGTCCGGGAATGAAAGCCCTGCGCGAACTTCAGGTAAGAAGTCCGCTGCTCGAAGCCGGGCTCACGAAAAACGACATACGCGAACACCTGCGCCGAGAAGGCCTCGATATATGGAACATGCCCGCAATGACATGCATGCTTACCCGCATTCCGCACAACACGCCGGTAACACCCGAAACGCTCACAATGATTGAAGAAGCCGAAAACTGCCTCTGCGCAAAAGGCTATCGCGGAGCGCGGGTAAGAGTTCACGCAGATGTGGCACGCATAGAATGCCCGCAGCAGCTTATGGATAAAATATGCGAAGCCGCCGAACGCAAACAGATTGTTGAAAAACTTAAACACGCCGGCTTCCGGTACATTACCCTCGACATGGAAGGATACCGCACCGGAAGCATGAACCTATAGAAACACACGCAATGAACATAAAAGAAACCGAACAGCTTTTAAAAGACGTAAGAGACGGGCAGACAAGCATAGCCGACGCCCTCGAAACACTCAGAAACCTTCCATACTCCGACCTCGGCTTTGCCCGCATAGACCACCACCGCGAGCTGCGCACCGGATATCCCGAAATAGTATATTGCGCCGGCAAAACCGTGCAGCAGGTAAAAGAAATATTCGGCGTAATGGCCGGCCGCGAAACCAACGTAATAGGCACCAGGGCATCGCGCGAAATGTACGAAGCCGTTGTGTCGTCGGTGCCCGAAGCAACATACTACGACGTAGCCCGCATAATATCCGTCAGGAAAGCGCCGGCGCCCCCACAGCAGGAAAGCATCATCGGAATAATAACCGCAGGCACGTCAGACATTCCCGTGGCCGAAGAAGCCGCCGTAACAGCCGAGCTGCTGGGCAACACCACCCTCCGCATATACGACGCAGGCGTTGCCGGCATCCACAGGCTTATCGACAAGCTCCCCGAAATAAGGAAATGCAAGGTTGCAGTTGTAATTGCAGGCATGGAAGGCGCACTTGCCAGCGTAGTTGGCGGCCTTGTTGACAAACCTGTTATTGCCGTGCCCACCAGCGTAGGCTACGGAGCCAACCTCGGCGGCATATCGGCCCTTCTGGCAATGCTTACGAGCTGCTCGGCAGGCGTAACCGTTGTAAACATCGACAACGGCTTCGGCGCCGGCTTTACCGCCAGCATGATAAACAAACTGTAACCCGCAGCCAGTGCACCAAACCGTCCTCCTGTCAACAGCCTACATGCCCCCGGCAGGCTACCTCTCGCTGCTAAGCCGGGCACGCACCGCACTTGTTGAAAAGGAAGAAAACTACATTAAGCAAACCTACCGCAACCGCTGCGAAATCATCACCGCAAACGGCACGCTCACACTAACGGTTCCCGTTCTGCAGGGAAGCTTTCACAAAACGGCAATAAAAGAGTGCCGCATCGACTACACAAAACGGTGGCCCCAGGTGCACCTCCGCGCCATAAGCGCAGCATACCGCGCAGCGCCGTATTTCGATTTCTACTACAATGAAATTGAAAAAATAATAACGAAGCAACCCCTGTTTCTTCTCGACCTTAACCACGCACTGCTCGCCTTTCTGGTATCTGCCATGAAAATAACCGTTGCCATACAATATACCGACAGTTTCACCCCTGCCCGAAACGCCCCCGGCGACTATCGCTACCGCATAACCCCCAAAGCCGCACCATTTCTGCCTGCCGCGCCATACAACCAGGTATTTCCCGCCGAACAGCGCTACGCTGCAAACCTAAGCTCCATAGATTTACTGTTCAATACCGGCCCCGACGCCATCCACTACCTCAACCGCCATTTCTGAAACATGTTCGCGAAGTTGCGGCGCCCTCAAAACGCCGCCGGGAAGACGCCGCGAAGC
>JAITVX010000036.1 GCA_031285575.1 Bacteroidales bacterium | reverse complement strand
ATTGCAGGTAATAAATAAATAATAGTTACGTTTATCAAAAAAAAGAATACTTTTGCACATTATTTTTCTTATGAAAGTCAGACTATACATCATATCGCTACTGCTGGTAATTTTATGTTCGTGCAGCGGATATAACAAACTTCTGAAAAGCACGGACTACGAGCTCAAAAAGACAAAGGCTCTCGAATTCTACGCCGAAACAAAGTATGTGAAGACAACCGAACTGCTTCGCCAGATACTTGCCCGCTACAGGGGAACCGAGGAAGGAGAGGAACTTAACTGGATTAATGCACGCAGCTACTACGGAATGAAAGACTATATGATGGCCGGGATGCAGTTTCAACAGTTTATCGACCAGTTCCCTTTCGGAACACATACAGAGGAGGCTTACTATTTTGTTGCCTACTGCGATTTTCTTCTTTCGCCAAGGCCAGAACTCGACCAGGAATACACCCGGAACGCCATTGAGGGTTTCAATCTTTTCATAACAAAATATCCGAACAGCCCAAGAGCGGAAGAGTGCAGGGGATATATTACGGATTTGGAAAACAGGCTTGTTGAGAAGAACTATAAAAGCGCCCGGCTGTATTACGACATGAAAGAGTATAAGGCGGCTACGGTTGCAATAAACAACAGCCTGAATGTTTACGCCAACACGAAATACAGGGAGGAGATGATGTTTCTTAAACTCAACTCGCTGTATCTTTATGCCGTAAACAGTCTGCCAGCCATGCAGAGAACACGTTATCAGGATACGCTCGACGACTACTTCTCGTTTATTGAGGAGTATCCCGACAGCAGGTATGCAAGAGACGTAATGTCGATATACGAGAGAACAGAAAGATATCTTAAAGGATCAATACCAACGAACGATAATAATTATGATGGATTACAAGAAAACGACAGCACCGGTGTCAACCGTAACACGCGACCTTGACATGATGACCCGGGATACCGGCAATATCTACGAAACCGTGATTGTAGTTGCAAGGCGCGCCAACCAGGTTTCGGTTGAAATGAAACAGGAACTCAACAGGAAACTCGAAGAGTTTGCTTCGTATAACGACAACCTTGAAGAAGTGTTTGAAAACCGCGAACAGATTGAAGTGTCGAGATACTATGAAAAACTTCCGAAAGCTCCGCTGATTGCCCTGCAGGAGTTTGAAGAAAACAAGTTGTTTTTCAGGAATCCAGTAACAGGCTCCAAATCTCATTAAAATGCTTGAAGGCAAACATATTCTGACAGGTGTAACCGGAGGAATAGCAGCCTATAAAACTGCCGCCGTAATCCGTCTCCTTGTAACAAAAGGAGCCGAGGTTAAGGTGATAATGACCGAACATGCCAAAAAGTTTGTTACACCCCTTACGTTTGCCACCCTGTCGGGAAATCCTGTTCTTACGGCTTTCTATAATGTTGAAAATGGCGACTGGAACAGCCATGTTGACCTTGGGCTGTGGGCCGATTTGTTTCTTGTTGCGCCTGCAACCGCCAATACAATCGCCAAAATGTCGGCCGGAATTGCCGACAATCTGCTTTTAACCTCATACCTTTCGGCCCGCTGCCCGGTGTTTGTGGCCCCTTCGATGGATATGCACATGCTTGCGCATCATGCAACAACCGCAAACATCGAAACGCTTAAAGCATACGGAGCGATGATACTTGAGCCGACGAGCGGCGATCTTGCAAGCGGCCTTTCGGGCAAGGGGCGTATGATGGAACCTGAAGATATTGTGAGGGAAATAACAGAGTTCCTTAAAAAAAAAACTTCAGCCAGCTAAAAGGGAAAAGAGTTCTTGTTAATGCCGGCCCAACGCACGAAGCGCTTGATCCGGTAAGGTTTGTCGGCAATAAATCGTCGGGCAAAATGGGTGTTGCCATTGCCGAATGTGCCGCCGGGATGGGCGCAGACGTTGACCTTGTGCTTGGCCCGGTAGATATCAGGCCACAATCGGAAAATATAAATGTAATAAACGTAACCGGAGCCGCTGCCATGTATGAGGCCTGTGTGGCGCTGTTTCCAGCCTGCGACATGGCGGTGCTGGCTGCAGCCGTTGCCGACTTTACGCCTGTTGCCGTTGCCGGCAGCAAGATTAAGAAAGGCGAAGGCAATATTTCATTAGAGCTGAAACCGACTGCCGATATTGCAGCAACCCTCGGCAAAATGAAGAAACAGAATCAGATTATTGCAGGCTTTGCACTCGAAACAGACAACGAACTTGAGAATGCGCAAAGGAAACTCCGGCATAAAAACATGGATATTATTGTTCTGAACTCATTGAATGACGAAGGTGCTGGATTCGGATACGATACAAACAGGATAACCATAATAGACCGTAACAACGTTATCGACAGGTTTGAATTGAAATCAAAAGAAGAAGTTGCTGTGGATATTTTCAGGAAAATTATTTCACTGATTAATGCGAAGCAGATTCTCCGCTGAAGCGCTACACTCGACGCTCTTGCCGGCTATTGATATGGTGCGCTGCAGGCGCAGGGGAACTCGCTGTTGCGAAGGTTTAAGTAGGTTATTCTGCCAATCTTTACTAAAGTACGCTGCAAATGTTTTCAGAAAACATGATGCCTGAAAACTCCGTTTCAGAAGTTCAAAAATAATACTTTTTTCAAATGATACATTTCATGATTCAAGAAACGGCACTTTTTCTCAAACGATACTTTTCATGAACCAAGAAATGGCACTTTTTCTCAAACAATACATTTCATGAACCAAGAAACGGCACTTTTTCTCAAATGATACTTTTCACGATTCATGTGGTAATGTTTTTTCAGAAACAGTTAATAATTTTGATGTCAACGCTTGTTTCAAAATAAATTCCATGAAAACGGCAGAAGAAACAGAGTATATTTTATACATTTGCCACACTGTTAACGGATGAATATCCAACTGCCGATTTGCATTATTTAAGTAAACGTATATGAAACCGACTGATATTCCCAAATATTGCCTTGCAATGCTTTTGATGGCCTGCACGGTCAGATCTGCTGCGCAGGAGCTGAACTGCAACGTGCAGGTATCGGCCCAGATGATTCAGAGCTCGAACCGCGAGATTTTTGAAAACATGCAGAGGGATATCTACGAGTTCATGAACAATACGGTATGGACAAACAATGTATTCAGCTACTCGGAGCGGATTGACTGCAACATTCTGATTAACCTTACCTCACAGCTGTCGGGCGACGAATTCAGGGGCACAATACAGGTTCAGCTGCGCCGGCCGGTTTTCAACACAACATACAGCTCTACCATCCTTAACTTTGTTGACGAAAATTTCCAGTTCAGGTACGTTGAGAACCAGACACTCGAATTCGACCCGGGTACGTACCGCCACAGCCTGATATCGACACTGGCGTACTATACATACATTATACTTGGTTTCGACTACGACACCTTTTCGCCGCTCGGCGGAACGGAGTTTTTTCAGATGGCCGAGAGAGTTGTTAACAACGCACAGAATGCTCCGGAACCGGGATGGAAAGCGTTTGACGGTTCGCGAAACAGAAACAGGTACTGGCTCGTAAGGAATATCCTTAACAAAGAGTATGAAAGCGTAAGGCTCTTTAACTACGAATATTATATCCGCGGGCTCGACATGATGGAGGCGAGAGCAAGCGAAGCCCGTACAAGTATTGCCGAAAGCCTGCGGCTGCTGCAGGAAGTTTACAGGCAGCGTCCCGACCCATACCTCTATTTCCTTCAGATAACACTCGATGCCAAATCCGACGAACTGATAAATGTTTTTTCGGCTGCCTTTCCCGAAGAAAAAAGCAGGATACTGGCAATAATGAACGAAATAGACCCTGCCAACAAGGCAAAATATGAAAGGATGAACGAGTAACACTCTTATTTATGCTTGCTAAACTTTATGTTCGTAACTACGCCCTCATCAGGGAACTCGATATTGAACCCGGAAAAGGGCTCACAATTATTACCGGCGAAACCGGAGCCGGCAAATCAATCCTGTTAGGCGCCCTGTCGCTCATACTCGGAGCAAGAGCCGACACCTCTGCGCTGCTCGATAAAAATGAAAAATGCATAGTAGAAGGAACTTTTGATGCCGACGAAAGCATGAAAGACTTCTTCCAGGCAAATGAAATAGATTACGACCCGGTTACTATTCTGCGCAGGGAAATAAGCCCCGCCGGCAAGTCGAGAGCTTTCATAAACGACACCCCCGTTACCGTTAACCTGCTTAAAGAAACAGGCGAACGGTTTATCGATATTCACTCGCAAAGACAAACCATACTGCTGAATGAAAGTTCGTTTCAGCTGAACCTGATAGATTCCTTTGCCAAAACATCGGAACTGCTGCATCGCTACAGGCGCACCTATGCATCATTCAAAAAACTGAAAAGCGAATATGCGCTGCTGAAAGAAAACTCCGATAAAACCAAAGCCGATATAGACTATTATACCTTTCAGGCAAACCAGCTCGACGAAGCCAAACTGCAAAACGGCGAACAGGAAGAACTTGAAGCCGAAGCCGAACTGCTTTCACATGCAGGAGATATAGGGGAAGGCCTTGCCGCCGCAATGCAGCTCATGTCGAACGAAGAAACATCGGTTTTATCGCTGGTCAGCGAAATAAGGAACGCCTTTGGAAAAATAAAAGGCTACCTGCCCGAAGGCGAGTCGGTATTTTCGCGCCTCGATACCTGCTCCATAGAACTGAACGACCTTGCTTCGGAATTTGAAAAGCTCGCCTCGTCAGTCGAAACCGACCCGCAGAGGCTGTCGGCCGTATCAGTCAGGCTCGACCTTATCTATTCGCTTTGCCAGAAACACAGGGCGGTAAACCTCAACGAACTGATTGAGAAATCGGCAGAAATCAGGGAACGCCTGAACGCCCTGGTATGTAGCGACGAAAGAGTTGTTGAAATTGAAACGCAGCTTGCAGGGGAAGAAACCGTATTGAAAGAGATTGCCAACGCCATTTCGGAACTGCGGAAAAAAGTTATTCCGGAAATAGAATCGAAAGTAACAGCCATTCTTACCCAGCTTGGCATGCCGAATGCAAAATTCCGGATTGAAATGTCGAAAAATGAAGATTTCAGACCATCGGGCATCGACAATGCCGATTTCATGTTTTCAGCAAACAAACAGATTGCTCCCGAAAACCTATCGAAAGTAGCCTCCGGAGGCGAACTGTCGAGAGTAATGCTGAGCATCAAATCGCTGCTTTCAAAAAACAACAGCATCCCTACAATAATTTTCGATGAGATTGATTCCGGCATATCGGGCGAAGTAGCCGGCAAGGTAGGGCAGATTCTTTCAGACATGGGTAAATACATGCAGGTTATCAACATAACCCATCTTCCGCAGGTTGCCTCGAGAGGCTCGCGGCATTTTTACGTTTTCAAGGAAGATACCGACAGTTCAACAATTACACGTGTGAAACAGCTGTCGGACAGCGAACGGATTATCGAAGTAGCAAGACTGCTAAGCGGCAGTGAAATTACCGAAACAGCACTTAAAAATGCCACTGAACTGATACAGGCCGGTTAACAAACAGATAACGCCGGCAAACACGTTGAAACTTAATCCGCGCGGGGCTACTGTTTAATCTCGGCAATAAGGTCGTCTTTCATTACGTTCGAGTTGGGCTTTACCGAAATCTTTGTTATTGTGCCGCTGACCGGCGACAGAATTTCGTTTTGCATTTTCATTGCTTCCAAAATAACAATAGGTTCGCCTCTTTGAATTAATGCCCCTTCGCGGGCAAGTACGTCGATTATTTTACCCGGCATCGGTGCCTTTATAAATTCAGCTGTTGTTTTTTCCCTGCCCGACTGCAGCGCTTTCATCCGCTGGAGCGAAAAGGGTGTTTCTACCGTAAAGGTATAGCCTATGTCGTTGAAAAGTATTTCGTATTTGTTCTGGCGCGATCGTACTATTTCAACCGGGTATTTGCGGTTTTTCCACAGGATATATGTACCCAGTTTCTCGTCGGCTTTCAGTTTAACTTCGTAATCGCGTTTACCGATTCTGATATGCTGCTTCAACGGCAGGGTGAAACTGAATTTCCTGTTTTCCGACGACAGTGCATACAGTTTCTTTATTTCAAGTTTATCGTTTTCCATCGGGGTATTAAAATTGATTGATTCTTTTATTCAGAAGCCATGGATTCATTTCTTTTCCGCTCACAAAATCAACGTTTATACTGTGTTCGCTCAGGTTTTCATCTATGAAAAGTTTTACGGCAAGCCATGCGGCAAGCATCTCTTCATATTCGGAATTGAGATAGTATTTCTCAATATCTTTTTCTATGAATGCGGTTGTGAAGTTGCCGTTTTGGAACTTTGGGTGCCTTATCAGCATCCGAAAAAACGGAAGCGTTGTCTTGACGCCTTTAATCCACACTTTATCAAGGGCCATTTTTGTATTCTTTAATGCTTCCCTGCGGTCTTTGCCTGTTACAATAAGTTTTGCTATCATAGAGTCGTAGCTTGCCACTATTGTCGAACCCTGATGTACGCCGGTATCTACCCTTACATACTGGTCTGATGGCATGAACATACTTGCAATTTTACCGGGGTCAGGGGCAAAGCCGGCCTGTACGTCTTCGGCGTTTATTCGGCATTCTATTGCCCATCCTGAAAGTACAACATCTTTTTGCGTAATCTTCAGTTCTT
>JAITVX010000230.1 GCA_031285575.1 Bacteroidales bacterium | reverse complement strand
GGCTGGTTTTGTGTTGGGATGTGCAGTATTGGTCCTCCGAGGTGCAGGTTTGGTCCTCCGAGGTGCACGACTGGTCCTCCGAGGTGCTCGCATGGTCCTCCGAGGTGCACGAATGGTCCTCCGAGGTGCACGCATGGTCCTCGGAGGTGCTCGCGTGGTCCTCCGAGGTGCACGCATGGTCCTCGGAGGTGCTCGCGTGGTCTTCCGAAGAGCAGCGCTGCGGGCAAAAAAGCCAGTTTCATGCGTTTGCCCCGGAATATTTCACAGAACAGATGCGCAAAATTCACTTTGTTTATAATAATTATCGCCAATTTATTCAGGCAAGTGCAAAATTATTACCTTTGGGCTTTGTTTTTTAGACAAACAGACACTAACCGAAATGGCACAGGAGAAGGACGACACTCAAAAGAAAAAAGCAAAATCGCAAAAAGACACCAAAGGCTCAAAACCTTTCTTTACCGACGAGCGAATAAAGTTTATCGCCGGCATATTTATTACCGGCCTGGCGCTGTATCTTCTTGTTGCATGCATATCATATCTTTTTTCGTGGAAAGCCGACGACAGCCTTCTCAATTCCGACGTGCTTTCGGGCGCCGGAGTGCAGGTGCAGAACTGGGGCGGCAAGTTCGGCACGTTCGTGGCACGCTACCTGATGGCTTACGGCTACGGCTACGGGGCGCTGTTTATACCGCCTGTTTTGGGCGTTGCAGGCCTTGCCATGCTTAAACTGCCCAGGATAAGGCCAGGAAAACTTGCCGTGAAGTTCGCATTTGCAGCCATACTTGTGTCGCTCATATCCGGTTTTCTTTTCGGACATGCAGGCGGATACCTCAAAAGCGGCCCCGGCGGAGCCCATGGCTATTTTATTGCCGAGTGGCTGCGGTCTTTTGCCGGAACAATTGGCGCTGCAGGCATCATAACAGTGTTTACAGCGGCATACCTTATATTTGCACTTAAAGTAAAACCGGCATCATTTGCCATTCTGCTGAAACCCCTTAAGCTGTTTGCACTCTTCAGGCTGCCGCGCAGGAAAGCGGCAAAACCTCCGCAGAGCAAAACGGCAAATGGCATGAACAATAATGTTGAAACCGAAACTGAAACCGAAACAGCAGCCGTTTTGCAGGATGATGAAAAAGGCGACATAAGCTTTACCGTCATAAAACCTGTTTACAATGCCGGCAATGAAGATGAGGGCAGCGATGAAGATAATGACGAACAGGAAGCGGAAAAAGCCGGCGGCATAGTTCACGACTTTGACAGCGATTTGCGCCCGCCCGACAGTTCTGCACCGCCGTCAACGAACATGGATATTCCCCTGAACATAATATCGAAACCCCACGCCCTCGATATTTTAGACGACGACGAAATTGTGCACTCCTCCGGCAATTACGATCCGCGGCTCGACCTGTCGCGATACAAGTTTCCGCCCGTCTCAATACTTAAAGACTACAAGGCCGACGCTGCATTCGACAACACCGAGATACTCGACAACAAGGAAAACATAATCAAAACCCTTGGCGACTATAAAATAGGCATCAAAAGCATAGCGGCTACCATAGGGCCAACCGTTACGCTGTACGAAATTGTTCCGGAAAGAGGCGTGAAGATTTCGCGCATCCGCTCGCTTGAAGACGACATAGCCCTTAACCTGTCGGCCATAGGCATAAGAATAATTGCCCCCATCCCCGGGCGCGGAACCGTTGGAATAGAAGTTCCGAACAAAAAGCCCGAAATGGTTTCGATGAAATCGCTTGTAACGTCAAAAACCTTTCAGGAATCGAAATTCGACATTGCCCTGGCGCTCGGACGCACAATAACCAACGAGCCGTATATTGTTGACCTTACGAAAATGCCCCACCTCCTTGTAGCCGGCGCCACAGGGCAGGGCAAATCGGTAGGCATAAATACAATAATAGCGTCGATACTCTTCAAGAAGCACCCTTCGGAACTTAAACTCGTGCTCATCGACCCCAAACGTGTGGAGCTGCCGCTGTATTCCAAAATCGAAAGGCACTTCCTTGCAAAACTCCCCGGCGAAGAAGACGCCATCATTACCGACACTCAGAAAGTCATCAACACGCTGAACTCGCTGTGCATAGAGATGGACAACAGGCTCGAACTGCTGAAGGCAGCACAGTCGCGCAATATAAAGGAATACAACGAAAAGTTTATTTCGAGAAAACTGAACCCCGAAAAAGGGCATAAATACCTGCCATACATAGTTCTTATTATCGATGAATTTGCAGACCTTATCATGACCGCCGGCCGCGAGATAGAAGGCCCCATAGGAAGGCTCGCGCAACTTGCAAGAGCCATCGGGATACACCTTATAATATCTACCCAGCGCCCCTCGGCAAATATTATTACCGGGTTCATCAAGGCCAACTTCCCTACACGGGTTGCATTCAGGGTCTTCTCGTCGGTCGATTCGCGCACCATCCTCGACGCCACCGGCGCCGACAGGCTTGTGGGGCGCGGCGACATGCTCATCTCGTCGGGCAACGAACCGGTTAGGGTGCAGTGCGCCTTTGTCGATACGCCCGAAATAGAAGAGCTTACCGAATATATCGGTGCACAGCAGGGCTATCCCGACGCCATGCACCTGCCCGAATATGTTGACGACAGCGAGTCGGGCGCCGCTGAAGTAGATTTGCGCAAACGCGACTCGATGTTTGAAGACGCCGCCCGGCTTGTAGTGCAGCATCAGCAGGGAAGCACGTCGCTGATACAGAGAAAACTGTCCATTGGTTACAACCGCGCCGGCAGAATAATCGACCAGCTTGAAGCCGCCGGAGTAGTAGGCCCGTTTGAAGGAAGCAAGGCGCGCGAAGTTATCTGTGCCGATTTTATATCTCTGGAACATATTTTGAAGAACCTGGAATAAAAAAGCAGACATGACAATCAGAAATATCCTATCAATCATCGTTCTGTTTTCGGCGGTAAGTTTTGCAAACGCACAGACAGACCCGGCAGCAAATGCAGTTCTTGACAAATTCTCGGCCCAGGCGGCAAACGCACCTTCGGTGTCGTTAAAATTCAATCTGATTACCGACGACATGGCCGAAAAAACATCGGATACACTAAACGGAACGGTAATTATTTCCAAAGACCGCTACAAACTCGAAATACCCAACAACATTATATGGTTCGACGGTGTTACCTCATGGAGCTACCTGATGGCCGAAGATGAAGTTACAGTTACCAGACCCGACAAAAACGACAACTCGTTTCAGAATAAGCCTTCGGGAATATTTACCATGTACAGGAGCGGCTACAAGACACGGATTATTGAAGATAAACCTGACACATGGGTTATTGACCTTTATCCCGAAGACATCAAAAGCAACCTCATAAGGGTGAGGCTAACCATAGGCAAAAGCCGGAACGACCTTAAAAAGGTTGAATACAGGAGAAACGACGGTATCGTTATTTACATTCAGATAAACGAATACAGCCTGAACATTAAGCCCGAACCGAACCTGTTTGTATTCAGTAAGGAAAAATACAAAAACGCCGAAGTTATAGATATGCGATGATTATATAACAAATTACAAAACATCAGATAATGAAAACAAAACTTACAACCATGCTGTTTCTGGCATCGGCAATGATGCTTCGGGGGCAGGCTCCGTTTCCAAACAAAGACGAGATAAAACAGTTTATGGCATCGAAAACATGCATAGTACTTGAGCAAGACCAGTTTTCATTCTACAACGCCGACATTAAAAAGGCGGTGGAAACATACTGGAACATTACGCCATACGAGTTTATCGACACCGACGAATTTGCCACGCGCCGGCGCAACCCTGCATACTCGTTTATAGTCCTTACACAGACAGATTACGAGAACGACAAGTCGGGCACCAGATACAACTTCCTCAATTTGCTTCAGGGCAAAAACGTAAGCAAACTCGGCGAAATGCCTGAAGTATGCGCCATACCACTGTCGCTTGCCGGCAACGACGACGACGATTACAGCTACAAGCTCGGAGCAATACTATTCTTCATGCAGAAACACGCACAGAAAATTGCCGACGACCCGTCGATAACAGGCCGTCGGTATTTGCGATACTACAATGCAAATACCCCGCAGGTAAAGCAGAAGAAAATCATTGTCCGCCAGAACGACCTTGCCGCCGTAATATCGTCAATCGACAAAATAAAAGCCATCTACCCCTACGAAATAGAGATAGTGGAAGAAGAAGCCATTGTTAAGGCAATAGAACAGAAAACACCCAATACGCTTATTCTTCACAGTGTTGGCCCGGCTGAAGGGAAAAGCGCCGGGTGGCGTTTCAATATGCTCATTGGCACCGACGATTCCGACATGTACTACTATCAGCAGTATCGCATAACCAGGGCCGACATCAACGGGCTGTTACCCGACGACCTTAAAAGAATGGCCAGATAACCGCATGCAGCATTTTAATTCCATCGCCGTCTTTTGAATAACTTTGCCGAAGCATTTAATTCAAAGCGAACAGATATAATAATTAATAAACTTATTATGGAACATAATCGTACAATATTTACAGAAACAGAAAGAAACTGGGCAATGGCTTGCCACCTTTCTTCATTTGCAGGCTGTTTTATTCCGTTTGGTGGAATCATCGGGCCGCTGGTGTGCTGGCTTTCCCGCAAAGACGAATCGGACTGGATCAATATCAATGGCCGCAACTCGCTTAACTTTCAGCTTTCAATGCTGCTCTACATGGCGATAGCGTTTCCGCTGTGCTTTATAATAGTCGGAATACCCATCGAGATAGCCCTTGGCATACTTGAAACAGTATGTATTATCATTGCCAGCGTAAAAGCCGCGAATGGCGAGATATTCAGGTATCCGATTGCCATTCCGTTTATTCAGAATTAGAAATAGACGGTATAATACTGAATATCGGTGTTTTTTCAGAAAATGTAAACTTTAAGTTGCGCTAAATTACCAGCATTGCGTCGCCGTATGTTCCGAAGCGGTATTTTTCTTTTATTGCGGCATTGTATGCTTCCATGGTAATGTTGTAGCCGGCAAAGGCGGCTACTGTCATAAGCAGGGTCGAATATGGCATGTGGAAGTTGCTTATCATCATGTCGGGTACTTTAAATTCGTATGGCGGGAAGATAAACTTATTGGTCCATCCTTCGTAGGTTTTCAGGTAGCCGTCGGACGACACCGAGCTTTCCAGTGTTTTTACCACGGTGGTTCCAACAGCGCATATTCTGTATCTGTTGTCTTTCGCGTTATTGATTATTTCAACAGCGTCGTCGGTGATTACAATTCTTTCCGAATCAACTTTGTGTTTGGTGAGGTCTTCAACGTCAACGCCCCTGAAGTTACCTAAACCTACGTGAAGGGTTACTTCGGCAAATTTGACTCCTATTATTTCAAGTTTCTTCAGCACCTCGCGGCTGAAATGCAGTCCGGCTGTGGGGGCGGCAACAGCTCCTTCGTGTTTTGCATATATTGTCTGGTATCTTTCCTTGTCAATCTGTTCGGTTTTGCGGCCTACGAATTTCGGAAGGGGCGTTTGCCCCAGGCTGTCCAGTATGCCTTTAAGTTCTTCGTATGTTCCGTCGAACAGAAATCTCAGTGTTCTGCCACGGGAGGTTGTATTGTCGATAACTTCGGCTACAAGCAGTCCGTCTTCGCCGAAATAGAGTTTGTTGCCTATTCTTATTTTCCTTGCCGGGTCAACAAGCACGTCCCACAGCCGCTGTTCTCTGCTCAGTTCCCTTAAAAGGAAGACTTCTATTGCAGCACCGGTTTTTTCCTTGTTCCCGTAGAGCCTTGCGGGAAATACTTTTGTGTTGTTAAGCGCCAATACGTCGTGTTCTGAGAAATAGGCGGTTATGTCTTTAAATATTTTGTGTTCTATTTCGCCTGTTTTCCTGTTAACCACCAGCAGCCTTGCTTCATCTCTTACCTCGGCCGGATACTGCGTTACCAGTTCCTGCGGAAGGTTGTATCTGAATTGTGATAATTTCATTATGATTTCCCTTTAAACTTCACTGTTAAACGTTGCGATTCCAATTTTGTTGCAAAAATAACTATTTTTCAGGGCAAATGAACGATTTTTACAATATTGTGCTGAATTCTTCTCCACAAATCGTTTTCCGGATTAATTATTCTGTTGCGGCAGCGCAGGGGCTTTCAGGCGGAAAGGTTCATAAAATTCGGTGAATTATTTAAAATATCGGACGGCATTAAAATAGTTCATACTATCTTTGCCATGCGGCCTGACAGTGGTATTCCGGTGATTATAAGGCCATGGAATGATAATTCAGAAAACAGATGAAAAAAGATACTGATTTTGCAGGAATGAAAAAAAAAATGATAATAGCTGTTGACGGATATTCTTCGTGTGGGAAAAGCACTTTTGCAAAGATGATTGCAAGGGAAATGAACTGCATATTTATCGACAGCGGGGCAATGTACAGGGCGGTAACACTGTGGTGCATAAGGAAAAAATTTGTATCCGGCAGTTATATCGACATGCAGTCGATAGTTGAGGGGTTGGAAAGCATAAACGTCGATTTTGTTATGAATCCAGAAACAAACATGTATGAAATACTGCTCGATTCTGAAAACATTGAAACGCAGATAAGAAGCCTCGATGTTGCAAAATATGTGAGCGAAATAAGCCAGATTCCCGAAGTAAGAAACCGTATGGTTGAGATTCAGAGGAAAACAGGAGCCGGCAGAAGTATTGTTATGGACGGCCGAGACATCGGCACTGTGGTTTTTCCCGATGCCGACATAAAAATATTCATGACAGCCTCTGTCGATATCCGCGCCCAAAGGCGGTATGACGAATTTAAGGCCAGGGGCATCGACATAGATTTAGACGAGGTGAGAAACAGTATTGTGGCACGCGACATTGCCGATGAAAACAGAGATATAAGCCCCTTGCGGAGGGCCGGCGACGCCATTGTTTTAGACAACAGCCGCATGACCCTCGACGCCCAGATGAGCTGGATAAGGGAGATTATTCAAAAGAAGTTCGATGAAGGTAGAGGTTGACAGCCTGTCGGGATTCTGCTTCGGCGTTCGCAACGCTGTTGAGATAGCCGAACGGTCGCTTGTGGAAGGCAGAGTATATTCCCTTGGCCCCATTGTTCACAACGACATGGAGGTTAAAAGGCTTGCCGCCATGGGGCTTGTTTCAATTGACCACAGTGAGTTTTCGGCACTGAAAAACTGTAAAGTGCTGATACGTGCGCATGGCGAGCCACCCGATACATACGCTACTGCAAAAAGCAACAACATAGAAATAATAGAAGCCACCTGCCCGATAGTGAAGAAGCTTCAGAGGAAGATAAAACAGACCTGGGAAAGAGATGCGGCAGACGGCTCGCAGACAGTAATTTTCGGTAAACCCGGACATGCGGAAGTAACAGGCCTGCTTGGGCAGATAAACAAAGAAGGCATAATTGTAACTGCCCCCGACAGCCTGCCGGCACTTGATTTTAACAAACCGGTAAACCTCTTTGCCCAAACCACAATGAGCATAAGAGACTATGCCCTGCTTGCCGAAGCCATTAAGGCAAAATACAGGGAAAGCGGCGCCAACCCCGATGTTATGGTCAAAACACACAAAACAATTTGCCGGCAGATATCAGACAGGGAACCGCACCTGAAGGAGTTTGCCGGCAACCACGACGTGATAATTTTCGTAAGCGGCAACGAAAGTTCCAACGGCAGGATGCTGTATCAGGTATGCAAATCAATAAACCCCGCAACATACTTTGTTGCAGGGGAAGGCGACCTTGATATCCTCTGGTTTAAAGACAGGAAGACCGCCGGAATATGCGGCGCCACCTCAACCCCGAAATGGCTGATTGAAAAAATAAAAGATGCTGCCGTTAAGATGTTATCGAAACACTCCTGCCCATAATATGGTAATGCCGCAATACATATAATGTTATTCACCGATGTTACGCGGTATGAAATTTGTTCCGTTAGTGAAATACAGTTTCCCAAGTAGGAAATACGGTTTCCCTGATGGGAAATGCAATTTCCCTGACGGGTTGCGTAACATCGGTTATTCAGAAAAATTATTCAGCAACATAAAATTTAATTTGCAAAGTATCTGACAAAGTTAAATATCTTTGCCAGCCAATTTAAATCTGTTATTTAATTATAAAATCTGTTCATGAAAAAAACATTAAAACTGTCGATTCTCTTTCTGGCGCTTCTGACCCAATCGTGTAATATGCCTGCGTCAAATAACAGCAGCGATGTGCATGTGCAGATTAAAACAAGCATGGGCGACATAACGGTAAGGCTGTATAACGAAACGCCCTTACACAAAAACAACTTCATCAAGCTCGTCAATTCCGGGTTTTACGACGGCGTTACATTCCACCGTGTTATAAACGGATTTATGATACAGGCGGGCAATCCGGCAACAAAACCAGATGCCGGAGCGTTGCCCGACTCGTTAAACCTTTACACGATTCCGGCAGAGCTTAACAGCGCTTTCTATCACAAAAAAGGAGCCCTTGCTGCAGCCCGCCAGGGTAACGAAATCAATCCATACATGAGGTCGTCGGGAACACAGTTTTACATAGTTCAGGGGACGCCGCTTACCGAACAGGAGTTGAATTTGGCCGAGCAGCAAATTAACAGCCAGATAAAACAGACCAGGTTCAGAATACTGCTGAAAGAGACGGCCGACAGCGCCAAAGCCGCCGGCTCGTCGCTGACAGACGCCGAGATTCAGGATGCCGCATCACTGAAAATGTTTCAGTACCTCTCGTCAACCCCCGATTTTAAGTTGACCCCCGAACAAAGAAACATATATACGACTGTTGGCGGAACACCAAGGCTTGACGGAACATATACCGTTTTTGGCACGCTTTCTTTAGATATGACTGCTACCTGGCAGAGGGGAGGTCACTTGCCACCACAGATTTAAAAATTGTGTTCTGTCGAAGTGTTAGTACATTGAACAGATGTAAGGGCACAGACGAAGTTGGTTGTCTCTGTGCACGCTATGAGAGTGTAAGGGTAGCTGCACCCATCCGTAACCTCGACGCTAAATGGGGAAGTTTTATTCGTGACGTTTCACAAATAGCTGCGTTAACAGGAGGAATGCGTCGATCACAGTATAGCCTGCTTGGCACTTTGCTTGCACTTGCCGTCTCTTTAGTCTTGGCATAG
>JAITVX010000208.1 GCA_031285575.1 Bacteroidales bacterium | reverse complement strand
GGTGTAGATTGTGTGCCAGTTGCCGAAATCTGCCGGAAGGCTACGCCACTTGCAACCGTTTTCTGCGACATACAAAATCGCGTTCAACACGGCCAGATTGTCCAGACCTACATTACCGCGCTGAAGCGGGAAACAATCAACAATACGCTGATATTGACTGTTATTCAACTCCATGACACAAAATTACAGAAAATATCTCATATCTACAAATTTGAGTTAACAGGCCTTAATGACCATTTTAAGAGGTACAACTGCCGCAAAATCGAAAATTTTATACATCTGCCGTGTAAAAAAACAAATATTGAGCCATCGAATAAATTAAAATTATACTTTTGCTGCCTGTTTTGAAAAGACTGCAATATGAAAATCATGAAATTTGGAGGGACATCGGTCGGCACTCCCGAAAGAATGAAAGCCCTCATACCCTTAGTTAACGATTCGGAGAAGAAAATAGTAGTTCTGTCGGCAATGTCGGGAACCACCAACAGCCTTCTTGAAATATGCGAACTGCTGCGCTCGGGCTCGGCTCACGAAGCGCTGCAGAAAAACAGCCTGCTGCGCGAAAAATATCACCATACGGTTGACGGGCTGTATGAAACCGAAAAATTCAGGAAAGCTGGGCACGAACTTGTCGATTCGCTCTTCGAGCACATCGGCAGTTTCAGTGCTGAACAGTTCGCCCTGCCCCACGAAAAAACCATTGTAGGCCAGGGCGAACTGATATCTACTGCGCTTTTCCACATGCTTCTTCAGGAACGGGGAGCAAGGGCAATACTCCTTCCTGCACTGAACTTCATGCGCATCGACAGCGACGAAGAACCCGACTACCCACATATTGAAGCAAACCTGAAACGGGAACTTGAAAAATATCCCAATGAAAACATAATAGTAACCCAGGGATTTATCTGCCTCAACATGCAGGGAGAAACAGACAACCTCAAAAGAGGCGGCAGCGACTTTACGGCATCCATAATAGGCTCCGCCGTCAATGCCTCCGAAATACAGATATGGACAGACATAGACGGTATTCATAACAACGACCCGCGTTTTGTCGAAAACACCAGGGTAATACACGAACTTTCGTTCGACGAAGCCGCAGAACTTGCATACTTCGGGGCAAAAATACTCCATCCCTCAACCATCAACCCCGCAAGGGAAAAAAACATCCCCGTAAGGCTTAAAAACACACTGCAGCCCATGGATGTCGGCACACTCATCACATCCAGCCACAAGTTTGAAGACTACAAGGCCGTTGCCGCAAAAGACGGAATATCGGTTATCAGAATCCACTCAGCCAGAATGCTCATGGCATACGGATTTTTAAGGAAAGTATTTGAAATATTCGAAGCCCGCAAAACACCCATCGACATGATTGCCACGTCGGAAGTTTCGGTTTCAATAACAATCGACAACCCCGGGCACATAAATGAAATAATAAGCGAACTGGAAAAACTCGGCACCGTAGAAACAGAACACAACCAGACAATAATAAGCATTATAGGCGACTTCAGGCCCGGACGCAAAGGCTCGGCGCCCGAAATATTTGAAGCCCTCAACACAATACCGCTTAAAATGATTTCATACGGCGGAAGCCCGCTAAGCATATCGCTGCTTATAGACAGTTTAGACAAAACGGCGGCCCTGCGGCTACTGAGCAAACACCTGTTTAAACAGCAATGACAACAATGCAGCCCGCACCGGAAAAATTCGGGGATATAATAACCCCGTTTTACTACTACGACCTGAATACACTCAGGGCAACACTCGATACTCTGAAAAAAGAATCGGAAAGTTCAGGATACAAAGTTCACTATGCAGTCAAGTCAAACTATAATCCGCGCATACTGCAAACCATATCCACATACGGCTTTGGAGCCGACTGCGTAAGCGGTAATGAGATAGCCGCCGCAATAAAGGCAGGCTTCAAGCCGTCGGAAACCGTATTTGCAGGCGTAGGAAAAACCGACAGGGAAATTGAAGCCGCCCTTGCCGCCGATATCTCCTGCTTCAACTGCGAATCGATACCCGAAATAGAAGTAATCGACAGCCTTGCGGCACGCCTGAACAAAACCGCGCGTATTGCCCTGCGTATAAACCCGCATGTTGAAGCACACACCCATAAATACATCACCACGGCAGTTGAAGAAAGCAAGTTCGGCATCAACACATGGGAACTCGACAGCGTTGTTTCTAAGCTCGGCGAACTCGAAAACGTAAAACTCACCGGAATACATTTCCACATAGGCTCGCAGATTACCATGATGTCGGTTTTCAAAAACCTGTGCACAAAACTTAACGACATTCAGAAATGGTTTTCGTCAAAAGGAATATTTATTGAAACGGTAAACGTTGGCGGAGGCCTGGGTATTGACTACGACGACCCTTCAAAGCCGCCTCCGTTTGAAGAATACTTTGCCCTTTTCAGAAAACACACAGAACTGCTGCCCGGGCAAACCCTGCACATGGAACCCGGGCGTTCGGTAACAGGCCAGTGCGGAAGCCTCATTTCAAGAACGGTATTCATTAAAAACGGCAAAACAACCCGGTTTGCAATAATCGACGCCGGAATGACCGATCTTATAAGGCCGGCGCTATACCAGGCCCGTCATAAAATAGAAAACCTGTCGTCGTCAGGAGGCAAAACATGCCAGTACGATGTAGTAGGCCCCGTATGCGAATCGTCAGATACATTTGCACAGTCCGTTGAACTTCCCGAAACACAGCGCGGCGACTTTATTGCCATACGGTCTGCCGGCGCATACGGCGAAGCAATGGCGTCGCGATACAACCTCAGAAACATACCGGCATCATATTTTTCCGACGACTTTTAGCCGGCCCATACCGGCTTTACGCAAGCAACGCTTTTAATTTATTCTGCCAGCATGCCGGTTTCTCATTTTTTGTTGTACATTTGCGCCCCTAATTGCAAACCGGATGTGAAAAATAATGAAACACTGATGAAAACCGGTGGTCGAACATCCGAATGCAATACAGCGCTGCCGTAACGTTATGGCGCGTTTAATTTTTTACACATGCAGACTTTTTATGAAATCGGGCTTAAACCCGAAATTCTCGAATCCATCGCTCAAATAGGATTCGTTAAACCAACACCTGTCCAAACCCAAACCATTCCTTTCATACTCGGTACCGACAAGGATTTGATTGCAATGGCACAAACCGGAACAGGAAAAACCGCCGCCTTCGGCTTGCCGATTCTGAACCGGATTGACCCGTTTTCGGACAAAGTGCAAACAATTATCCTTAGCCCAACACGCGAACTCTGCCTCCAGATTACCGACGACCTGAAAACTTTTGCAGCCAACCTCCCGGTGAATATTGTTGCTGTTTACGGAGGCGCCCCCATTGTGCAGCAGATGAAAGAACTCAAACGCGGCTGCCAAATTGTGGTGGGCACCCCCGGACGTGTGAACGACATGATGAACCGCAACAAACTCGACCTTTCGGCCATCAGCTTCCTTGTGCTCGACGAAGCCGACGAAATGCTGAAGATGGGATTCAAAGACGAAATGGATGCCATATTAGACCAGACGCCCGAAACCAAACAAACACTGCTGTTTTCGGCAACCATGCCCGCCGACATTGCACGCATGGCAGGCAAATACATGAAAAAGGCCGAGAGAATAAGTGTTGGCCCCGAAAACACCGCACACAAAAACATCAGCCACGAGTACTGCGTAACAACGCCTCCAAACTGCTATCAGGCACTGCGCCGCATTGCCGACATTAACCCCGATATTTACAGCATTGTTTTTTGCCGCACACGAATTGAAACCAAAGAGATTGCCGACCGTTTGATTTCGGATGGCTACAATGCCGATTCGCTGCACGGTGACCTTTCGCAGGCGCAGCGCGATTTGGTGATGAACCGCTTCCGCAACCGCAGCCTCCAGATACTTGTTGCCACCGATGTTGCAGCCCGCGGGCTGGATGTGGACAACCTTACGCACATTATTCACTACCACCTGCCCGACGACCAGGAGAGCTACATACACCGTAGCGGCCGCACGGCACGCGCTGGCAAGTCGGGCATCTCAATCGCCATTATTACACCGGGCGAAATGCGGCGGCTTCCCTTTTTTGAGCGGCAGGCAGGCGCAAAATTCACCCACCGGATGGTTCCGAGCGGCAGGGAGGTTTTTGAGAAACGGCTCTTCAACTTTGTTGACAGTATTAACGACGCACAGCCCAAAGGCTACGACCTCGACGTCTATATGGCCGAAATGATGAAGCGTTTTGGCAGCCTGTCGAAAGAGGAGATTATTAAAAAGTTTATGTCGCTGGAGTTTAACCGCTACCATGCCGACTACCAGAAGGCGCCCGACCTGAACGTTGCAACAGCCGAACATAAACCGCGCAGGGAAAGAGACAGGGACACAGCACCCCGACGGGCAGCCAGCGGCCAGTTTACACGCTACACAATTAATCTGGGTATCAGGAACAAGATAAAACCCGATACGCTCATCAACATCATTAACCGGCAAACGCCCGATATGAAAATAGCCATCGGTAAAATCGACATACAGCAGAAGTTCGCCTACTTTGAAACCGATTCGCAGCACGACAAGCATTTGCAGCAGGCCTTCCACCGTGCAAAATACAAGGGTTTGCCGCTGACGATACAGCCGTTTATGAAAGACACCAGCAAAAGGAAGAAAAAACGGGAACTGGCGTGGAAAGAATAACAGGTTTTTCTGTAAAGAACAGAGCCACTGTTATTCTCTACTAAACTTCCTCATAAAATTTCGTGTGTTTGCACCGGCAGTGCATCCCGTATCTTTGCAATTAATTGATAAAATGATTAACATTGCGTCGCTTTAACAGTAGCAGATATTAATTTTTTTGAATAACAATACAGAGATGAAGAAATACAGTTTGGTAAACAACATATCGGGATGGGCGGTTTTTGCCGTGTCTGCAATTACATACCTTCTTACCATTGAGCCTACGGCAAGCCTTTGGGACTGCGGCGAGTATATAGCATCGGGCTTTAAGCTTGAAGTGGGGCACCCTCCGGGAAACCCCGTCTTTATGATTATGACAAGGTTCTTTACGCTTTTCGCAATGGGCAATACGGAAATGGTTGCGGCAACGGTCAATGCAATGTCGGCGCTTGTCAGTGCCTTTACAATACTGTTCCTGTTCTGGACAATAACCCACCTGGCAAAGAAGCTTGTTGTTAAAAATCAGGCTGCCGTTTCGCTGCCCGAAACAGCAGCCGTTATGTCGGCAGGAATTGTAGGTGCCCTGGCCTGCTGTTTTTCCGACTCGTTCTGGTTTTCCGCCGTCGAGGGAGAAGTTTACGCATCGTCGTCGTTCTTTACCGCAATAGTTTTCTGGGCCATACTTAAATGGGAAGATGCTGCCGACGAGCCGTATGCCGACCGGTGGCTTATCCTGATAGCATTTCTTATGGGGCTCTCTATCGGAGTCCATCTGCTCAACCTGCTTACGCTGCCTGCAATTGTTCTGGTATATTACTTCAGGAAATATGAATTCAGCTGGAGGGGGCTTGCAGTGTCGTCGGCAATAAGCGTTGCTGCGCTGGCGCTACTGCTGTACGGTATAATGCCCGGCATAGTAACAATATCGTCGCGGTTCGACATGTTTTTTGTCAATACCCTGGGCATGCCGTCGAACAGCGGAATGGTTTTCCATGTTCTGCTTACCGCTGCGCTGCTTGCGCTTGCAGTACGGTTTTCATTTATGTCGTCGAACGTTTCAAGAAACACCGCCGTTACGGTTGCGGCACTGTTCTTCACCGGTATCTGGATTATTTCGGATTCAGGCCTTCTTAATATAGTTATTTTCGGAGTAATAGCAGTTGTTACCTACTACATGGCTCTGCGCAACAAACGGATGCTCAACATGGCAATGACGGTAATAGCGGTTATACTGATAGGCTACTCGTCAAATGCCATTATAGTAATAAGGTCGTCGGCCAATCCGCCGCTGAACGAAAACAACCCTTCAAACCCTTTCAACCTGCTGTATTTTATAAACAGGGAACAGTATGGCGACAGGCCGCTGTTCCACGGGCAGCACTACAACTCGCCGGTGGTTGAATACAAAGACGGTAAGGAACGCTATTCGCTTGCCGACGGGAAATATATTGTTACAGGCAAAAATATTGAACGCATTTACGACCCTCGCTTCCTTACGCTTTTCCCGCGCATGTGGAGCGACCAGCCCGACCATGCCGCTGTTTATGAAGAATGGGGCAAGGTGAAGGGAACACCCATTCAGGCAACCGACATTTCGGGCAAAAGCAGTATTATACGCAAACCTACGTTCATTGAGAACGTAAGGTTTATGCTGTCGCACCAGTTCGGGCACATGTACTTCAGGTACTTCATGTGGAACTTTGCAGGCAGGCAGAACGACGAGCAGGGAAACGGCGGAGCTCTGAACGGCAACTGGATTACCGGCCTAAGGTTCCTCGACGAACCCCGCACCGGAACATACAACGACGCCCCCGACGACATAAAAAACAACCCTTCGAGGAACCGCTACTTTCTTCTTCCCTTTATACTTGGCCTGGCGGGGATGTTTTACCACATGAACCGCGACAAGCGCAACTGGAGCGTCATAATGCTGCTGTTTGTGATGACCGGAATAGCCATAGTTCTTTACCTCAACCAGTACCCCAACCAGCCCCGCGAACGCGACTATGCCTACACCGGCTCGTTCTACTTCTTTGCCGTGTGGATTGGCCTGGGCGTCGCCGGCCTCTACGAAGCCCTGTCTAAACCCGCTGGCAAAGTGATTGCAGCCCCTCTGGCCGGTGCAGTATGCCTCATGGCGGTTCCCGTTATTATGGCCGCCCAAAACTGGGACGACCACGACCGCTCGGGAAGATATCTCGGAAGAGACGTAGCATTCAACTACCTTAACTCGTGCGCACCGAATGCAATACTTTTCACAAACGGCGACAATGACACCTTCCCCCTGTGGTATGCTCAGGAAGTGGAAGGGAAACGAACCGACGTAAGAGTATGCAACCTCATGTTGCTGAACACCGACTGGTATATAGACCAGATGAAACGCACAACATACCAGTCGGCCCCGCTGCCGGTTACACTGCCGGCGAAGAAATACTACGACGGCGTAAACAACCAGATATTCGTAGCGGAAAAAACACAGGACCCGGTAGATATATCGACCGTTATCGACTGGATAAACAGCGACAACAAAGCCACAAAAGTACAGGTATCGGCCACCGAAATACTCGACGTCCTGCCATCGCGCACAATCAGGATACCTGTTGATGCCGACAGGGTAATTGCCTCCGGAACCGTTAAGCCCGAAGACCGCGACAAAATAGTCCCTTACATCGACATAACCCTCAGCTCAAACTCCATACTCAAAAGCCAGCTGATAGTGCTCGACATACTTGCCCACAACAAATGGGAACGTCCCATATACTTCGTTGCTGGATACCACAACGACGCCTTCGGGCTCGAAGAATACTTCCGGCTCGAAGGCCTTGCATACCGCCTCGTACCAATCAAATCGACCAACAAAAGCTGGATGGAATACGGAGGAATAGACACCGATATACTCTACAACAACATGATGAACAAGTTCGTATGGGGCGGAGTAAACACCCCCGGAGTAAACAATGACTATCACCACCGGCGCACCCTCACCGTAGTACGTGTGCGCAGTAACTACGCCCGCCTTGCCAAAGCCCTTGCAGAACAGGGCGACAGTACGAAAGCCGTAGAAGTGCTCGACAGGTGCATGGAGCTTTTCCCCGTGGGCAACGTACCCTACGACCCCTACTTCCCCGACCTGATAGACGCATACTTCCGCGCCGGAGCTACCAACCGCGCAACAGAAATGTCGATAGCATACAAAGACTACTATCTCGACCGCCTTAACTACTACCTGAAACAGAAACCATACGTACTTAACTCGGCCGCATATGAAATACAGACAGCCATACAATACACCTCGCGTGTAGCCGGCTCGTGCGAACAGTATGGCAAGCCCGAACTGGCCAAAGAAATAAACGACCGGCTTGAAGTTTGCTATACACAGTACACGAACATGGCACAGCCACAGACGCAGCGACAGTAAAAACCATAACAGGACAATGTCCTGCCTATACGGTGATTACGATATATTTCCGAACGGCTTCGGCATACTTGCGTCAACCGACGCAACTCCGGCGCCGGCAATTCTATGTTTGCAAAATAACGGTATGACGGCATCATACTGCATATTTTAATATTTTTACACCTGGTGTAATTTTTTTTACATCTCGATTATGGGGTAGAGACGCGGCGTGCAGACCTGACAATGGTCGACAGACCCTGTCAGCGGCGGGAAGATACGGGTGCAAAACATATATCTCAACGGAGTAAATCATAAAAGTTATGCTCTATAATCTTAAAATAATGATTACGGTTTGCAATACCGAAAATTCCGGCTAAACATTATAACCGGTTATAATTTTACTCAAAACATTATTATATTTGGCGTTTATTATTTAGCGTTCACGGTTATGGAATATAAAGATTTTATTGTAAAAACACTGGGTAAGGAAAATGTAGGTTCGCCCTTGAAGATAGGCCGGAATGAAGACAGCCCTATTTACAGGTTTGTTAATGACAGCGAACGGATTATTTACGACACATCGCTTGAATATTTCCTTAAATGCAGGGAAAGCGGCGAAGTGCCAATATCTTTTGAAAAAGCCGGCCCGCGCGAAAAGCTTTTCTTTGAACCGGCAAAGACAAAAGTTGCCGTTGTTACATGCGGAGGCCTGTGCCCCGGGCTGAACAATGTTATCAGAAGCCTTGTGTATGAACTGTATTACAGATATGGCATAAGCAGAGTGATAGGCATCAAGTACGGATATGAAGGACTTGTGTCGGGCTATAACCATCCGGTGGTCGAGCTCTCGCCTGCCGCGGTAAGCAACATACATCTTACCGGAGGCTCGCTGCTTGGCTCTTCGCGGGGCGACCAGGATGTTGAAAAGATTGTTGACACACTTGAAATAATGAACGTCAACATACTGTTTTGCATTGGCGGCGATGGAACATTGCGCGGAGTTCACGACATTTACAAAGAGATAGAACGGCGGAAAGTAAAAATAGCCGTAGCCGGAATCCCGAAAACAATCGACAACGACATCAACCTCATACAAAAATCCTTTGGTTTTGAAACGGCCTTTTCGGTTGCAACCGATATCATACGTAACGCACACAACGAAGCCTCGGGAGCATACAACGGAATAGCCCTCATAAAAGTTATGGGACGCGATTCTGGGTTTATTGCCGCCAGCGCCGCGCTTGCCGTGCAGGAAGTAAATTTTGTGCTTGTTCCCGAATGCGAGTTTGACCTCTACGGCACACGGGGCTTCCTTAAATTACTCAGAAAAAGGCTGGAAGACCGGAAACATGCAGTAATAGTAGTAGCCGAAGGGGCAGGGCAGCATCTGTTTGAAGACGCCGGACAGGAAAAAGACGCATCTGGAAACATTAAACATAAAGACATAGGCGTTTATCTGAAAGAAAAAATAACCGAAGAATTCAAAAACAAAAAATTTCCCCACTCAATACGTTACATCGACCCGAGCTACATAATAAGAAGTATACCTGCAAACGCCAACGACAGCAAATTCTGCAACCTGCTTGCACAAAATGCCGTACACGCAGCCCTGGCCGGGAAAACCGACTTTGTTGTTGGGTTCTGGAACGACCATTTTACACTGATGCCAATACCCATGGTAACCTCCAAACGCAAAAAAATCGACATCAACGGCGAACTCTGGTGGAATGTTCTTGAAGCCACCGGACAGCCATTCAGCATGAAAAACCCCTGACATGATACGCAATATTGTTTTCGACCTCGGGAACGTCCTGCTTAGCTTTAAACCGAAAGAATATCTCGAAAGGAAGGAATACTCCGTAAGGCAGACAGAAAAAATACTTACAGACATCTTTCTCAGCCCCGAATGGCCGACGCTCGATAACGGCGACATAACACACAATGAAGCTATTGAACGAATTGCGGAGCGGTCGTCGCTAAGTAAAACCGAAATCGCGGGTATTTTCGACCTGCGCATTAACCTGCTGTTCCCTCTGGAAAAAAACGTAACCCTGTTGCCCGAACTGAAACAGAAAGGCTACAAGCTGTATTACCTGTCCAACTTCACATCCGACATATTTCCTGAAATAAGAAGCCTGAATCCATTTTTCAATATCTTCGACGGAGGCATAATATCGGCCGACGTAAGAGTTTCAAAACCCGACGAAACAATTTACAGGCTGCTTGTCGGCAAATATTCGCTTGTAGCCAGCGAGTCGCTGTTTATCGACGACCTTGAAATCAACGTTCGCGCTGCCGAAAAGACCGGCATGCAAGGCCTGCACACCAACGGAGCGGAAGATATAGGGGCTATGCTTTGGAAGATACTGGCAGGCAGTTAAAAGACTAAACATATATAACCTGCAATACATTTAAGTAATTCAAGTTGCTACTTATAGATTTGGCATAAAAAAAAGTCAATCTCTTATATTTGCGTTGCTAACACACAAAAATGAGGATTGACCATGGTTACAAAAACTGTTGCAATATACATATTTTTTGATGATATATTGAGATCTATGAATTATAAAGAGT
>JAITVX010000190.1 GCA_031285575.1 Bacteroidales bacterium | reverse complement strand
ACTCGAAGAAACAGGCGGATAGACCTCTATTTGCGTATTAGACGAATAAAAAGCCTGTTTCCGTCTGATTGCCTTATTATTGCCCGAATTGGGTTCAGCAAGGAGCGTGCAGGAAATGGAACACATTTTGTCCGCTTCCTGTCGGAAATAGCGGTAAAATATGGATTTAGACATATTGGGATAGAATCTACCAACGAAAAAAGCAAGACATTTGCCGAAAAGTTAGGCTTTCATTCGATAGACGGCTCTAACTATGCAGTATCAGCAAAAGAGTTAGCAAAACACTTTCAAGATAAGGGGCGGTAGTGATATTGTACCCGAAGTTATTTCCCGCGCTCGTGTCGGTTATTTCCCGCTTACGACTTCCCTGCCGTTTTGGGGGCGGAAGCCCGCGAGAATAACCGGCGGCACGAGAATAACTTCTACCGTTGCTGAATTTGGCAAACGAAGCAAAAAACAAGGCTTTTATTTTGTTGGAAATCCGAATTAAAAACAGTAATTTTGCTCCTGAGTTATTTGAGGAAATGCAGTGCAAAACGCAGAAATTGGCACGGTTGCCAACTCGTTACCTCTACTGCTGAAAAAGTTCGCTTAATGCCTTTTATCCAAAAGGTTATCTCAATAAGGTAATTTTGTAAATTAAAGCAGTGCTGCAATGCATTGCGGCCTGCCCGAATAACAGCCGGCCGGCAACAAACCTGACACATAAAATTTCATGCGTTTGCCCTGCAAAAACTGTGCACTTAAATACACCATTACCCCTTCCTTTCATAATCCCCCGGCAACATACCCGTATGCCGTTTAAGGTACTTGCCAAAAAACGACTGGTTGGAAAAATTCAGTTCATCAAAGCATTAAGATATTGTTGTGGTTTTAATATTTTTCCATTCCCATTCTGCATAATTAATCATAAAAAAACTACCTTGCCGGCCTGTAAAAATGAAACGCAGTATCCGCAAAGCGGAGCGGGCATTTCATGGGTGAAATGGTGCGTCGCAAAAAGCGAGCAGGCATTTTAAAACAGTACACATAAAAAAAAGAATATTATGATAGACTACATTAAGGGTACTGTTGCCGTAATTACACCGGCGTGCATTGTACTGGAAACATCGGGTATTGGTTATTTTATAAACATTTCCCTTACCTCTTTTTCGGAGCTTGAGAAAAAAACAGAGGCCAAGATATTCATACATGAAGTTATAAGGGAAGACGCCCATCAGCTGTTCGGGTTTGCGACAGATAAGGAGAGGGGTATATTCCGCCACCTTATTTCAGTAACCGGCGTCGGAGCCAACACAGCCCGCATGATGCTTTCGTCGCTTTCTCCGGCAGAGATCGAACTTGCTATAATTGGCTCGGATGTCAATATCCTGAAAAGCATTAAAGGCATCGGACTTAAAACCGCCCAGAGGATAATTGTTGATTTAAAGGAAAAACTCGGAAAACACACCGAGGGAGCTGAAATATTTATGTCTTCCGACAATACAAACCGCGAAGAAGCGTTATCTGCTTTAGTGATGCTTGGATTTGCCAAAAGCGCTGTTGCCAAAATACTTGAAAAGATTGTAAGGGAAGAACACAACCTTACGGTTGAGGAGATGATAAAGAAAGCGCTGAAAAACTTGTAAATATTTATATTGGGAGCAGGGGTATTATATAAAAAAATAACGGTATCTGTTTGTCTGGTGGCGGCTGTTCTGCTTGCTAAACCAGAAACATCAAGCGGGCAGGCTGTGTTGCAGCAGCCAGATACCTCCGGCAAAACAATACTGAAGTTGCAGGACAATACAGGCGTTCCGTGGGACAGTAAAATAAATTCCCCACTGTTTCTCGATAATCCGTCGAATATAAAATCGACAGTTATTTATGATCCGGATAAGAACGAATACATAATTTATGAAAAAGCCGGAGCCTTTGACATACGGACTCCCGTGCACATGTCGCCCGAAGAATTCAGGCAATATGAATACCGAAGGGCAATGCATGACTACTGGCAGCAGCGGGCGTCGGGCAAGGAGGCAGGGTTCAGGTCTAACCTCATACCCCAGTTTGAATTTGGCGGCGTTGCTTTCGATAAGGTATTCGGAAGCAATACCATTAACATAGTGCCCCAGGGTTCGGCCGAACTCGTATTCGGCATGAATATTTCGAGAACACAGAACCCAACCCTGTCGGAAAAACTGAGAACAATCCCTACTTTCGACTTCAAGGAGAGAATCCAGATGAACGTTACCGGCACAATTGGCGAGAAATTGGAACTTGGCATCAACTATAACACTGAAGCCATGTTCGATTTTGAAAACAGAACCAAGCTCCAGTACACCGGCCACGAAGACGAGATACTCAAATCGGTTGAAGCCGGCAATGTAACGTTGCCGCTGAAAGGCTCGCTGATAACCGGAAGCTACAGCCTGTTCGGGCTTAAAACCGAAATGCAGTTTGGTAAAATGACCGTAACAACAGTACTGTCGCAGCAAAAAGGCGAATCGTCAGTTATTGACGTTAAAGGCGGCGCACAGGTTTCAGAATATGAAATATATGCCGACGATTATGAAGCAAACCGGCACTTCTTCATTTCTCAATATTTCAGAGATATTTATGATGAATCGCTGAAAAACCTGCCAGTTATCAGCTCCGGAGTAAGCATTGAAAGAATAGAGGTATGGATTACAAATAAAACAACCCGTTTTGAGGAAGGTAATAACAGAAACATAGTGGCTTTTATGGACCTTGCCGAAAACGCCAGCCATATTTATAACAACATTCCGCAGTTTCAGGCAACTCCCGGCGCCGACCGGTATCCTTCAAACGACGCCAATGCAATGTATAACCAGCTTATTTCCGGTTACTCTTCAATAAGAAACATAAATGAAGCCACAAACGCTTTTGAATCCCTTTATCCCGACTTTCAGATTGGACGCGATTTTGAAAAGATTGAAAACGCACGCAAGCTTGGCGAAAGAGAATTTGAATTCAATAAGCAACTGGGATATATTTCGCTTAATACAGCTCTTAATACCGACGAGGTTCTGGCAGTTGCCTATGAATATACACTTAATGGCAAACTGTATAAAGTAGGAGAGTTTTCAACCGACGGAGTAACCGCTCCACAGGCTTTGTTCCTGAAGTTGTTGAAGGGAACTACTCTTACTCCCCGCCTCCCCACATGGAACCTGATGATGAAAAATATATATTCGCTGGGAGCTGGCAGGGTGGGGCCGCAGGACTTTATTCTTGATGTTTTGTATCAGGACGATGAAACCGGCAACTCAATAAACTACCTGCCCCATGGACGTCTTTCCGACAAGATTCTTTTGCAGGTTATGGGGCTCGACAATCTTAATGGCCAGTCGGATCGCGTACCGGATGGATACTTTGACTACATTGAAGGAGTTACAATAAACTCCGACAGAGGGAAAATTATCTTCCCAGTAATAGAGCCATTCGGTTCTCATTTGAGAAAAATGATAAACGATCCGGGTGTTGCAGCCAATTATGTGTTTCAGGAGCTGTACGACTCCACACAGACAGTTGCGCGTCAGATGGCTGAAAAAAATAAATTTAAACTGTCGGGCCAGTACACTTCCGAATCGGGTTCCGAAATCAGGCTTAATGCAACAAGCATTCCGCAGGGATCGGTAAAAGTAACCGCTGGAGGTGTTCCGCTGGTTGAAAACACAGACTATACGGTTGATTATAACATGGGTACTGTGCGGATTATTAATCAGGCCCTTATTGAATCGCAAACTCCTATTCAGGTTTCGCTTGAAAACAACCAGTTTTTTGGTTTTCAGACTAAAACACTCATAGGAACCCACATAGATTATCAGGCGTCGAAAAACTTTGACATAGGGGCTACCATACTTCATTTGAATGAAAGACCCTATACGCAGAAAGTAAATTATGGAGAAGAACCAATATCGAATACAATGTGGGGAATGAATACTTCATACAGAACCGACTGGCAGTTTTTGACGAAAGCAATAGACAAACTTCCGTTTATTGAAACAAAAGCCCCTTCGTCCGTCTCGTTTTTTGGCGAATTTGCCAATCTTATACCCGGCCATTCAAAGGCAATATCAAATGCAGGCAACTCATACATAGACGACTTTGAGGCAAGTGAAACACCTCTTGACTTAAAGTCGTTCAACGCATGGACAATGTCCTCTATTCCTCAGGGTCAGGATCTTCTTTTCCCTGAAGCAAGGCTGAACAACAGGCTCGAAAGCGGATTTAACAGGGCGTTGCTTTCGTGGTATGTAATTGACCCCTTGTTTCTCAGAAACGGGTCAACTACCCCCGATAATATCCGGTCTAATTCCGATGCTCAGTCGAGCCACTATGTGAGAGAGATTTATGAGAATGAAATTTTCCCTTATGCCGAGAGTGCAAGCGGGCTGCCTACACCCATTTCGGTGCTGAACCTTGCTTTTTATCCGTCGGAAAAAGGATCTTATAATTATGATACCGACCCTGGAACATATTCAGCCGGTGTTGCGTCAACAGGCGATCTTAACAAACCTGAAACCAGATGGGGGGGGATGATGAGGGAAATATTGACAAGCGATTTTGAATCGGCTAACATACAGTATGTCAAATTCTGGCTTATGGATCCGTTCGTGGAAGACAAGGATAACCAGGGAGGAGACCTTTATATAAACCTCGGAAACATATCGGAAGATATTCTGCGCGATTCGAGGAAAAGTTTTGAAAACGGTCTGCCAATTTCGCCCGATGTGAAAAATATTGATACTACTGCATGGGGAAGGGTGCCAACAGTACAGGCGGTTGTGCACGCTTTCGATAACAACATTGAATCGAGAAGGTATCAGGATGTTGGCCTTGACGGTTTGGGCGACGATGATGAAGTAATGTTTTTCAATGACTATCTTCAGAAGCTTCAACCCAGGGTAGATCCCGAAGCATATCAGAGAAACATACTCGACCCCTCGAATGATAATTTCCACTATTTCAGGGGAGGCGATTATGACGCTCAACAGCTGGGTATTCTGGACAGATACAAACGGTATAATGGACAGGAAGGCAACTCTCCGACTTCTGAAATGTCTAACGAGTCGTATCCAACGTCGGGCACCACGCTTCCCGATATGGAAGACATGAACCGCGACAATACGCTTAGCGAAACGGAAAGTTATTATCAGTACAGAGTAAGCCTGCGGCAGGAAGACCTGAAGGTGGGAAGCAACTATATTGTTGACGAAATTGAGTATGAAGCAGATTTCCCAAATGGAGAAAAATCGCCTGTAAAATGGTATCAGTTTAAAATACCGATTGCCGAATATGAGAAGGTTATAGGCTCAATAAAAGATTTTAAGTCGGTCAGGTTTATGAGGGTTTTTCTCAAAGGGTTCTCTACGCCCACAATAATGCGGTTTGCAGAAATGGATCTTGTAAGGGCTGAATGGAGAAAATATAATCTTTCCTTTACAGAGGGCGGAGAGAGAGTTACAGTGCCGGAGGCAAACGACGGATCGTTTGAGATTAGTTCTGTAAGTATTGAAGAAAACTCAAAGAAACAGCCTGTCAACTATGTGCTTCCTCCTGGATTCGACAGGGTTATCGACCCGCAAAACCCGCAACTTCGCCAGCTTAACGAACAGTCGATGGTGCTTAAAGTATCAGACCTTGAAGACGGAGATGCCAGAGCCGCCTATAAAAACATGAATATTGACATAAGGCAATATCGCAGCCTTAAAATGGAAGTTCATGCCGAGGCTTTTACCAACCAGTCTCTTAAAGACGGCGAACTGACCGCCTTTGTAAGGCTTGGATCCGACTACAAGAGTAATTTTTATGAATACGAGCTTCCTCTGAAACTTACCAGTCCGGGTATATACGACAACGAAGTTGACGAATCGCGCGAAAAGGTATGGCCGAAAGAAAACCAGTTTATCATTGAAACATCGTTGCTGCAGGAAGCAAAACAGGCGCGCAACAGGGAAATGAATCAGCCGGGTTCGTCGCTCAGCATATCCGATGTTTTTGTTTATTCAAACGGAGATGTGCGGGTATCGGTTTCGGGCAACCCCAATATGAGCAATATCAAGGTTATCATGATTGGAATCCGTAACCCGATAAAGACAAGGAACCCGAATAGCGATGATGGAAATCCGAAGTCGGGAGAAGTATGGTTCAACGAACTGCGCCTCAGCGATTTTATTGAAAACAGCGGATGGGCGGCCAATGCACACCTCCAGATGCGTTTAGCCGACCTGGGCGCCGTTGATATGGTTGGGCAGGCAAATACGCCCGGATGGGGAAGCATTGAAAAAAAGGTAAATGAACGCAGTATAGAGAATGTGCTTAGCTATGACGTATCAACAAACCTTGAACTTGGAAAGTTTTTCCCCGAGAAGGTGGGAGTACGGCTACCTGTTTACGCCGGCTATTCGCAAACAAGAATCACCCCGCAATATAACCAGCTCGACCCCGACATCCCGCTGAAAGACGCACTGGATGCAGCACGAAATAAAGCTGAAAGAGACTCCATCAGATCAATATCCGAAGACCTGTCAACACGTAAAACATTTACAATATCCAATGCCGGAATTACGGCACGCGGCGAGAAACCGCACATCTGGGACCCGGCCAACCTGAGCGTTAACTATACCTACAACGAGCTTTATAAAAGTAATACAAAAACCGAAATGAACGTTGAAAAAAACTACCGGGGCGGCATCAACTATAACTATGAAGCACAACCGGAGAATATTACGCCTTTCAGAAATATTAACTTCCTTAATCCCCCTGCATTGCGGCTTATAAAAGACTTTAACTTCTATCCGTTCCCCCGAAACATCGGTTTCAGCACCGAGCTAAGCAGGTATTACAATGAAGTTAAAACCCGCAATATCAATAACCCTAACCTGCGCATCATGCCGTCGTTTCGTAAAGACTTTGAATGGTATCGGATGTTCGACATGAAATACGATATTACGCGCCAGCTGAAATTCGACTTCACATCAAATAACATAGCAAGAATTGACGAGCCCGATGGCGGTGTTGACAGATTCCGGTACAGGAATACATACGACAGCTGGAAAGACTCCGTACTGACAAACCTGCGGCATGGAGGCAGAAATGTTGACTACAATCACTTTATCAACATACAATACAATATCCCCGTAAACAAGCTCCCGATGCTTTCGTGGGTAAATGCCAATGCAAGGTATGGAGCCGACTACACATGGCTTGCCGGTCCTGTTTTCCCCGACAGCCTCAATATTAACATGGGTAACTCGATAAAAAATCACAATGAAGCCTCACTGACCACAATGGCCAACCTGTCAACCCTCTATTCCAAATCGAAATTCCTTCGCGGAATAGAAAGCAGAACACGGGCCGAAAGCACCAGGCAGCCGCAAACCGAAAAGGTTACGGTAGTTTACACCAGGTCGAACATAAACTTCAGGGCAAAAATTGCAAGAACCATCAATCACAACCTCGGAACAAGTGACATTAAGGTTAAGGTTACAGACAGAGACGGGCAGGAAGTAAAAGGTACAACAGATATTATCAGCGATAGCCGTATTGCATTTACAGCCGACGAACAGGCCGATGGAACAACTGTAACAGTTGAAGGGCAGGTGCCAAAGAAAAGAAATGCGCTAACCGTTACCGGCGAGTTTCTTGTAAGAATGCTCATGGGTGTAAGGTCGGTCAGTATGACACTCACCTCGTCGCAGGGACAGTACCTGCCGGGCTATAATCCGGGCATGTCGTTCATAGGCATGTCGGAATATAACGGCGTAACTGCGCCCGGAATACCCTTTATAATGGGATACAGCGACCCCGGTTTCTTTGACAGCGCAGCACGCCGCGGATGGATTTCAACAGATACCCTGCTCAACACCCCTGCATCGGAGTATAACAAACGCGACATATCGCTCCGTGCAATGGTAGAGCCGTTCCCAAGCCTGCGCATCGACCTTAATGCCGACAGGCGGTATATGGAAACAACATCATCATTTTATGTTGCCGATTATAACCGCAACTTCCCCGACAGCACACGGAACAGAATGCTTACTGGCTCATACTCAATCAGCATAATATCGTGGGGAACAGCGTTTGAAAAGATAACAAAAGACAATGACTATGCATCGGCCACATTTGAAAAGTTCAAACAGAACAGAGCGATAATATCAAGCAGGAGAGCGCAGGAACGCGGCAAGGCCGACCCTTCATACAATCCAGACATCGACCCTGCAACAGGCGATCCTCTGCCGGCGGGCTCCTACAAAAACGGCTATGGCGAAACATCCCGCGAAGTACTGATACCTGCATTTATTGCAGCCTATACCAAACGGAATCCCTCGAAAACAACACTCGAAACATTCCCCTCGGCTCTGCGTATGATGCCCAACTGGAGAATAAGTTTCGACGGCCTGTCGAAATACGAATTTGTACAGCGAACATTCAGGTCTGTCAACCTTACGCATCAGTACAGAAGCGTTTACCAGGTTGCCTCGTTTGCCACAAACCTTAACTATCAGGCCGGGGAAAACGGTATAAGTGCAGTACGCGACCTTCAGAACAACTTCCTCCCTATGTACGAACTGAATGTCGTATCAATCAACGAACAGTTCAGTCCGCTGATTGGCGTTGACATGAACTGGAAAAACAGTTTGTCAACAAGGTTTGAACTGAGAAAATCGAGAACCATTGCGCTTAACCTTGCAAGCACTACCGTTGCCGAAGCCAACGTAAACGAACTGATTGTAGGAGCCGGTTACCGCTTCAACGAAGTTCAGCTTGTGGTAAGAACGCTTGGCGGAGGTCAGCGCGCACTGAAAAGCGACCTTAACCTGCGGATGGATTTATCGATAAGAGACAACAAAACAATTGCACGCAAACTTATTGAAGACGTAAACCAGCCAATGGCCGGACAGAGGATATTTACTGTAAGTACAACTGCCGACTACATGCTGAGCGACAGGTTTAACCTGCAGATTTTTGCCGACCACAGCATGACAAACCCATTTGTGGCCAATACCTTCCCCACGTCAAATACAAACTTCGGCTTCTCGCTCAAGTTCACACTTATTCAATAGTCGCACGCTAATCTATTCGTCATTGCGAGAGTTCACCCCAAAGTTTTGGGGCATAATGCGGATATGACATATTTGCTTAAAATCAATAATTTACGCAATTATGTCATTGGTAACACAGTGAAGCAATTTAGACACTGGACTATACTTCGTCGCTCCGCTCTCATAATTCATAAAAATTTCTATTCAAAAAGAAAAGTACCGTATTTTTCGTATTCGTGAAACGATTTTTCTATTTTCTGCCATGTAAAGTAAGTCCTGCCATGGTCGTAATCAATACGGTAAACATTGGCACGCCATTTGGTTCCCGATACCGGCGGAACATTATTCAAAGGCGACAGCAGCCTGTAGGGCAGGAATACTTCCGCCTTCCAGCCGTCTATAGTTGCACCGCTTTCCTTCTGTCCTCCGGTTACAGTGGTTGCATGGCGTGTTTTCTTTTCGCCTTCATAACGCCATGGCAGCCAGCCTTGAGCTCTTCCGTTGAAATTAGGAACAATGATAGGCAACTCGTAATCGAGCGGCGATATTTCGTATTCAAAATAAATAGGATACGCTTCATCTGTCCACAGAAAAAACTCGGCAACATCTTCGGTAAAGATATTCAGAAAATCGCCCTTGAGCTTTGCATTTAGTTTCTTGTCAACACAGTCGTATAAAAAGTAAAGTCCCTTTTCGGAATAAAGTACTTTTGCCCTTGTGGTATATGGCGATTTATCAGGGCCTTGCTGTGTAAGTTCAATCCAGCCTGTTTTGTTCCATTCTGAAGCCGAACCGTCGCCGGTAAGCTCAAAGTCATTACATTTTTTTATTACAAGTACATTATCGGCCGGTTGTTGCGATAAACCCCTTGCAGGGCACATAAAACAAATAGCAAATGCAAGAAGCAGTGAATTGACAGTAGCAGTTTTTTTCATATTCGTAAATAGTTTAATTGTATTAATTATATCTGTTGCGGTAAAAGTAGAACAAATAAACGGAAAAAATAAATTTTGTTTCAAATAAATAATTTTGCAAAAACACAGGCAGTCCGTCTCTGCTCAGCGTCCAATGCCCGTTATTGCACGGAGAAACGGCAAAGTAAAAGTAATGTATCCGGACAGTTACCCTGAAACTTCAGACACATGCCCTGAGCATTTCACAACAACAAAATATTCCGTATCTTTACAGCGTTATCAAGCAAGCAAGCAAGCAAGCAAGTTATAGCTTGATAAAAACAGGTATTTTGAAATTATGCACATGCAGCACCCTCAATCGACCAGCAGAAAACGGATTTACCGCAAACTACGCGAGAAGCGCATGCGTAATATCGTTCTCAACAGCACTGGCATACTGCTGGCGCTGGGTGGAATTGCGTGGGGAATAACCTTTTTTGTGCGCTATTACCGTTACGAAATTACGAACGATGCGACCGTTGAGCAGTACATCACTCCCGTCAATACACGCATTGCGGGCTACATCAGGGAAGTGCGCTTTACCGAACATCAGCCCGTGCATGAAGGCGACACGTTGCTTGTTATCGACGATCGCGAATTTAAAATCAGACTGATGGACGCCGAAGCCGCACTGATGGACGCCGAAAGTCCGTCGAATACAGCCGTTTCGGCTGCAAACATACGCCGACGGCGTGCCGACCTGGAAATGGCGCGACTTAACCTTTCGTACACGGTAATTACTGCTCCGTACAGCGGATACACAGGCCGCCGCACGATGGAAACAGGTCAGCTGCTGCAGGCAGGGCAAACCATAACCAGCCTTATAAAGAACGACAGCAAATGGATTATTGCCAACTACCGCGAAATGCAAATCGGAAATATTTACATAGGTCAGCAGGTAAAAATAAGAGTTGACGCCATCAGGGGGCGCACCTTCAAAGGCCGGGTAACCGCCATATCGGAAGCAACGGGCTCGAAATACTCTATGCTGCCCGCCGACAATTCAGCGGGTAACTTCGTTAAGATACAGCAACGCATCCCTGTCCGCATCGACTTCGAGGATATTTCAATAGAAGACATGAAGAAGCTTCGTGCCGGAATGATGGTTGTTACCGAAGCGGTGAAAACGGCAGAACCATGAGAGATTAAAACTGTTAACCGTAATATGTAAACCATGGAAAAGAATCTTTTTGAAGGCTTTTTTTCGGGCGACAGGCTCGAACAGTTGATATCTATCGGCATCAAGGCGGCACTTATTTATATGCTGCTGATGGTGTTTGTTTTTCTGGAACGCAGGCTGTTTAAACGTATTATAGCCCGCCGCGACAGGCAGCTGGCCGATAAAACCAACCTTGTTTTTCTTAGAAACACAGTTATATATACCACCTACGGTATTGGTTTCCTTACCATACTTCGCCTTATACCCGGCATGCAGCAGCTGTCGTCAACGGCGCTTGCGGGCGCCGGGATACTTGCAGCGGCCGTGGGGTTTGGCTCGCAGCAGGCCATATCGAACATCGTTAGCGGCATCTTTATGGTATTGTTCAAGCCGTTTCGTGTTGGCGATTTTATTGACCTTGGCGGCGAAAGCCGTGGAACAGTGGTCGATATTTCGCTGCGGCACACAACAATTAAAAATGCCGAAAACAGAATGATTATTGTTCCAAACAATGTACTGAATAACCAGTCGATTGTCAATTCGTCGATTGTTCACGCCGCAACATGTGCCTTTATAGATGTGGGTATTGGCTACGGCTCGGATATAAACCGGGCAATGGCAATTATAACCGAAGAGGCGCTGAAACATCCGTTGCTTATAGACAACCGTACTGTGGAGGAAAAGGAAAACGGCGATCCTCAGTTAACGGTGCGTGTAATTGCACTGGCTGCTTCGTCGGTAAACCTGCGGGCATGGGCATGGGCGGCAAACACAAGCAACGCCTTTGTGCTGAAATGCGATTTGCTGAAATCGATAAAGGAACGTTTCGACAGCGAAGGTATTGAAATTCCATACCAATATACCAATGTAGTAGTTAAAAAGGCAGAATGATTTGGTGCTGAAAGCTGTTTACTTCACAGGCTTGGATTCTACAAGTATTGGCTGCATATACTTAGTATGATTACAATCATATTGGCAATTTCCGTATCTATCCCTTTTTTCACATCCGGAACTGTATAATGCAGAAAGTAACAATAAGACCAGTAATTAATCTCACACCTGTTATGTCGGGTGTTGTTTTTTTTGGCTTGTTTTTGCACCCGTTTTCGGGTATAAAATACCCGCTTTTAAGGGCGGGTTTTGGCCTGTTTCAACCTGTTTTCAGACTGTTTTGGTGTATCTTTAACCGGCGCTCTCTGCTTTGTTTTTCGGGCTTTTCAGAATGTTTTCGGGTGTCTTTTTGGTGTTTTAAGAGGTATTTCAGGTACAGAATAAAACTTTTCTTTAACTTATACCGTCTTTTCCATCAAAAAATTAAAGCAAAATTAAAGCAAAATTAAAGCAAATTAAACTTTTCGGACGTTTCGTTTTAAACGAACAATGTTGTCATAGGCCGCTCACTCCTGCATCTATTACCACTTTGCACCGTTTTCTGTCTCTCATGAAATTAGGACATTTTGTTTTACCCCCCATACATGAGGCAGCCGGCAGCTATATTTCCTTCCCCAGGAATCTTTTTGTGAGGTAGCGCACCGGATACCAGGCTGCCCAGTAGCCAATAAGCAGCACTGTTGCCGGAACGGTAATGAAGTCTTTCAGTTTAAGTACTACAGGATAGGCGTCCATTATAAGCGATTCGCTCTGAAGCCGCACCAGCCCGAATGTTTGCTGAAGCCAGCAGACGAGGAAACCGAGTATTATTCCGGCCACAGCGCCTATTATCGAGATGAGCCATCCTTCAAAGATGAATATTTTCCTTATCATGCCGTTGTCGGCGCCGAGGCTTTTCAGTATTTCTATGTCGCGTTCCTTTTCAATTATGAGCATGGTTAGCGAGCCGACTATGTTGAAGGAGGCAATTACAAGTATCAGCGTAAGGATTACGAATATGGCGAGGCGTTCCGACTTCATTACCTTATAGAAAATCTCCTGCTGTTCGTATCTGTTCTGCACGGTGTAGCCGTCGCCAAGCGCTCTTGCAATGCTCCGCTTTACGGCGTCGGTTTCCCCGGAGTTTTTTACCTTTATTTCAACAGAGCTTGTCATGTTTTCGTTATCGGTAAGTTCCCGCACAAAGCCTATGGGGAGATATACATACTTTGAATCGTATTCCTTTTCCACTTCAAAGATGCCCGAAGGGAAGATGTATTGCCGCTTAAATGCATTTTCGGCGTTCAGGTTTGTTGAGGCGGTTTTACGCGGCACGTAAATGAAAAGAGGTGTAAGGAAGTTAATCCTTATACCGAGATACTGCGACACTCCCAGCCCGGGTATGGCAAACTGCCTGCCGCTTTCCGATTCAAGGGCAAATTCGCCTTCCCACATGGAGCTGTCGATACCGGTTACCTTGTGGTAGTTGTCGTCAACGCCTTTTATGGTTGCAATAAACTGCCGGTTGCCATATTTCAGCATGGCGTTTTCCTCAAGGGCAAGCGAATAGCTCTGTATGCCGTCGGTATTCGACAGGAACGTCAGCATTGCAGTGTCGGCCGTAAATGTTTTTCCCTGCGCCGCGGTTATCTTTATATCGGGGTCGAAGGTGTTGAAGATGGAGCTTACAAGTTTTTCGAGGCCGTTGAATACCGACAGCACAATAATAAGCGTCATTGTGCCCACTGCAACGCCTGCCACCGAAATTGCCGAAATAATGTTTATGGCGTTTCTCGATTTCTTGGCGAACAGATATCTTTTTGCTATGTAAACCGACAGCTTCATTGCATTACTTTATGGCGGTTACAAGCAGTCCGGTACCTGAATTATGCGTCGAATTAACGTCGATATGGTTGAGGACTAACGAAACAGGAAGAAAAACCAGGTACCAGAGAGGCAGTATGATGAAGAAAAGGCGTGAAGCATTAAGCATTGCAATGGGATATTTCATTGACAGCAGCCACGATATGTGCCCGCATGCCCCGTAGGTGTATGCCGCCTTTACGTGGCTGAACCCGGCAGCCGAAAGTTTTTCACGTATATCTTCGCGGCTGTATCCGTCGCGCACATGCTCGTCGATAAATGAGCTTCCGCTGTCGCCGTGAGCATCCGAGCCGCCCATGTCGGAAGGTGTGGAAATGATAACGGTACCGCCTTTTTTCAGCGCCCTGTAAAAATTACTGAACACTTTCGCGTCGTCTTCAATGTGCTCCATAACGTCAACCGACAGGATAACGTCGTAGCAGCCCGTGGCGTTGAGCGTCGTAAGGTCGGCAACGCGGAACGAAACACTGTCCTGCAGCCCCGCCTTTGTGAAAAAAATCTCACATTCACCTATCCGTTCACCATCAATATCGATACCCTCTATGTTCCAGTTCCTGTTCATTTTGTGCATCTGCCACGCATACTGCCCGAATCCGCATCCGGCATCGAGTATCGTTGCCCCGGCCCTTATGCCTGGCGAAGCCTGGCGAAGCGCCCGCCTTATGTGCCATGCACGCAGCAGCAGAACGTTAAGCAGAAAGTAGAACAGCCTGCGCATGCAAGGGGAGCCTGAAAAGAGTCTGCCAACAGTTTTTTTTACGGGATCGTACCTCATAACGTTATGGCTTCAGCAGTTTATCTATCTTGTCGATATAGTCGAGGCTGTCGTCGGCACGGAAAGCAAGTTCGGGCACTATTCTCAGTTGCGACCCTGTTCTGTTGCCCAGCTCAAACCTTATACCCGAGCTCTGTTCTTCAATCTTCGTCATAACTGCTTCGCGGTCGGATGAAGGAAACACGCTTACAAACACTTTTGCAAACGAAAGGTCGGGACTCACCCTCACTTCGGTTACCGTAACCAGTTTGCCATGCGCAAGTTCGTTGCCTTTTTTAAGGAAAATATCTGCAAGCTCCTTCTGCAGAAGCCTTGCTATCTTTTTTTGCCTTGTCGAATCCATAGCTTTATTTGATTTGTGCGCAAAGTTAACAAAAAAGGTTCAAACGCGAAACCGGCAGGTATTAAACACAATAATTTCAACAAAAGCGAACTTACGGGCGTTCAAAAGAGCAGCAACAGCGACGAATGTTACAGTTTGTTATTATCCAATAACAGCCTCTTCTTCAACTTTGTCTTCTTCCAATTTCAGGTTCTGGATAATGAAATCCTGGCGTTCGGGTGTGTTTTTTCCCATATAGAATTCAAGGTAGCCGTTCACGGCGTCGTCTTTTTTCATTCTTACCGGTTCAAGCCTCATGTCTTTGCCGATGAAATGTTTGAATTCGTCGGGTGATATTTCGCCCAGTCCCTTGAATCTTGTTATTTCGGGGTTTGGCCCAAGTGTTCTGATGGCTTTCTGCCGTTCGTTGTGCGTATAGCAATATCTTGTTTCCTTTTTATTCCTTACTCTGAACAGCGGCGTTTGCAGGATATATACATGTCCCTTGCGCACAAGGTCGGGGAAAAACTGCAGGAAAAACGTGAGCAGCAGCAGCCTTATGTGCATTCCGTCAACGTCGGCGTCGGTTGCTATAACTACATAGTTGTAACGGAGGTTTTCTATTCCGTCTTCTATGTTGAGGGCGGCCTGAAGGAGGTTGAATTCTTCGTTTTCGTAAACAATTTTTTTGGTAAGACCGAATGAGTTGAGAGGTTTGCCGCGCAGACTGAATACGGCCTGTGTTTCAACGTTGCGCGATTTGGTTATTGAGCCGCTTGCCGAGTCGCCTTCGGTAATAAAGATGGTAGAGTCGAGTTTGTCTGAATCGCCGGTGTTGTAGTGGGTGCGGCAGTCGCGAAGTTTTTTGTTGTGAAGGCTTACTTTTTTAGATCGTTCACGTGCCAGTTTCTGTATCGACGATATTGCTTTCCTTTCCTTTTCGGCGTCCTGTATTTTCTTCTGTATGGTTTTTGCCGTTTCGGGGTTTTTATGAAGATAGTCGTCGAGGTGTTTCTTAATAAATTCGGAAATAAAGTTCCTTACCGACGGCCCCTGGGGGCCCATGTCTTTTGAGCCGAGTTTGGTTTTTGTCTGCGATTCAAAAACAGGTTCTTCTACTTTTATGCTTATGGCTGCCACGATAGACGAGCGTATATCGGCCGGGTCGTAATCTTTTTTATAAAATTCCCTGAATGTTTTTACGAGTGCTTCGCGAAAGGCTATGAGGTGGGTTCCGCCCTGCGTGGTGTTCTGACCGTTGACAAAGCTGTAGTAGTCTTCGCCATATTGCTGGCCGTGGGTAAACGCTGCTTCTATGTCGTTGCCCTTGAGGTGTATGAGCGGGTAAAGGCCTTCCCTGTTCATGTTTTCATTCAGCAGGTCGGCAAGGCCATTGCGCGACATGTATTTTGTGTCGTTGAAGTTAATCTGAAGCCCGGCATTAAGATATACGTAGTTCTTAATCATTGTCTCTACGTATTCCGATATGAAGAAGTAGTTGCCGAACATTTCCTCGTCGGGTTCAAAAACCACTTCGGTGCCGTTTTCTTCGTCTGCGGGCGCTATGGGACAGTCGTTGACCGTAACGCCGCGTTTAAATTCAACTGTTTTTACCTGTTTGTCGCGAAACGACTTTACTGCAAGCGTGCTCGAAAGGGCGTTTACGGCCTTTCCGCCAACGCCGTTAAGGCCTACCGATTTCTTAAACGCCTTTGAGTCGTACTTCGCTCCTGTGTTCATTTTTGAAAAGACGTCGAGTGTTTTGTCGAGCGGTATTCCTCTGCCATAGTCGCGTACTCTTACTTTACGGCCTGCAATGGATACGTCTATTTTTTTACAGTTGCCCATCATGTATTCATCAATGGCGTTATCCATTATCTCTTTCAGAAGCACATACACTCCGTCGTCCTGCGATGATCCGTCGCCAAGCTTGCCGATGTACATGCCCGGACGCAGCCTTATGTGTTCGCGCCACTCGAGGGTTTTAATGTGTTCTTCAGAATAGTCTGCCAGCATTTTTAAAAATTTTGGCGCAAATATAGGTATTTGCGCCATGCTGTGTAATTAATTTTTTCAACAATCGATAATCTGTTGCAACGGTACCGGAAAGGGCAGGGTGGTGTTTTTATTTTCTTAGAATATTATCCATTGACTTTCCTTTTGCCAGTTCGTCAATCAGTTTATCCATGTAGCGGATTTTCTGCATCAATCTGTCTTCAATTTCTTCTACCCGGCAACCGCATACTGTTCCTGTAATTTTCGATACGTTTTTGTTGATTTCAGGGGCGTTGTTAAAAAATGTTTCAAAGTCTGTTTTACTGTCAATCTGTTGTTGCAGTGTTTCATGGTTGTATCCTGTCAGCCAGAATATGATTTCATTTACTTCTTCTTTTGTACGTCCTTTTCTCCCGGCCTTCTGTATGTAATAAGGATAAATATCTGCAAATGGCATCCTGTAAATTCTTGTGCTGTCTTTCATAATGTTTTAAATAATTAAGTTTTTTTACTGTGCATACTGCTGTTGTTTTCATGAAACGCTGCATTGGAAAATGCTGTTTCAGAGGTTCAAAAATAATACTTTTTCCAGAGACAACCTTTCTTGAATCATGAAAAAGACATGATTATACGCGAAGTGGCGTTCGACATGCAGTGTGGTCAACATGTTCTTTTCCATAGCTCTGTGGGCTGTATTTATGCTGTCGCCGGCAGTTTTTTCAAGGTTGTATTGAATAAAATTTCTCAGGAGGTGTAAAGAGTAATTTACAGCATGGGTAAAAGGTGATTTACAGCATGTGTAAAGGGTGATTTACAGCATGCGTAAAAGGTGTCTTTACACATGCTGTAAACATTCGGCAGGTATAACAACTGCAAATTCCTTATGGCCGTAAGATCATTTCATTTATATTTGCAGGATATCGGTTTTGGACTAATTTAAAAACAATGCAATGAAATTCAGGTTAACATGGCTTGCTGCGGCTTCTGTTTTACTTCAGATACAGGCAATGGGGCAGGCGGGCGGAACAGCGCTGCACAATGCGGTGTATGACGCGAGGATTAAAACCGTGCAGCTGTATCGCGACGAATGGAATCTTTCATATCCGGTAATGCCGCTTAACGGCAACGGCAGGCTGTTTCTCAACTTCGACCTGCTGGGCAGCGAGAGCGCCGATTTCCATTACCGCTTTATTCACTGCACCAAGGACTGGACGGAGAGCAGCATATTTGAGCAGGATTATATCGAGGGGTTCAATGATAATCCGGTTGAGGACTGCACTCCGTCGTTCAACACCACGGTGCAGTATTACCACTACCGAATAGGTTTCCCGAACGACAGGGTGAGCCTGAAACGGTCGGGCAACTATATAATAGCCGTATATCGCGCCGGCGAACCCGACAGGCCGGTGCTGATGCAGCGTTTTATGATTACCGAAGATGTTGCAGCAGTAAAGGCCAGCATGCACAGGCCGCTCGGAACGGACGACAACAGCGCCGGGCAGCAGATAGACTTCACGCTGACAGGCCTGCAGGGAATAGTTGACCCGATGCGGAACATATACGCATTCGTACTGCAAAATGGCAGGTGGGACAACGCCAAAACCAACCTCAAAGCCGATTTCTACCGAACCGGCGAGCTTCAGTATGGTTCGCTTTCCGGTAAAAACATCTTTCGCGGTGGCAACGAATACAGGTATTTCGATATCAGGAACCTTCGCTACCAGACGGAATACATAAAGAGTATCGACTACAACGGGCAGGGCTACAACGTTCTGCTGCTGCCTTCGGAAAGCAGGGAGTTCAGCCCCTATTTCTACAATCCCGACTTCAACGGCAAGTACTACATTGCCGTACAGGACGGCAGAGATTTCGACACCGACGCCGATTACGTGAACGTATTCTTTACCCTCAGGTCGAAACAGATGATTGCCGGAGGGAAGATGTACGTATCGGGAGGCGCCGGCAACTGGACATTCGACAAAAACAGCCTGATGACCTACAACGCCGCCGCCGGCCAGTACGAGTGCGCCATGCTTTTAAAGCAGGGATACTACAACTATGAATACACATTTTTAAAAGACGGGGTAACCGACGGAAGCGCAAGCCTTTTCGAGGGAAACCACTACGAAACGGAAAACGATTACATGATTCTGGTTTATTACCGCAACCCGCGCGACAGATACGACAGGCTTATCGTTGCGCACGTTGCAAACACGCTCAACAGGCCGGCCGGCTAATTCCGGTCATAACGCTGCTGTTCGCCTGCAAACCCGCTGCCGCCGTATGGATACCGCCGAACGTGTATCCCTGCCACTTCGCCATGCAGCAGGCTGCGCAGCTCTTCAACGTTTTCGCCTGTTCTGGCCGATATGAAGACTGTTTTGCGGCCGGCCTCCGAAGCCATCCAGCTCTTTTTAAGGTCGGAAAGCGACAGGTTTTCCCTTAATGCAGGCGTAAGATCGAATTCATCCTTCTCGATGTGGCTGAAAGCGTCTATCTTGTTAAAGACAATTATATTCGGCTTGTCGCCCGCCCCCAGCTCGCTGAGCGTTTCGTCAACAACCCTTATCTGCTCCTCGAAACGCGGATGCGAAATATCGACAACGTGAACAATCAGATCCGACTCCCTCACCTCGTCGAGTGTCGATTTGAACGACTCCACAAGGTCGTGCGGCAGCTTGCGGATAAACCCCACCGTGTCCGACAGCAGGAACGGCTGGCCCGAAACAACAACCTTGCGCACCGTAGTATCGAGCGTTGCAAACAGCTTGTTTTCGGCAAAAACATCCGACCTGCTCAGCAGGTTCATTATTGTCGATTTCCCTGCATTCGTATAGCCTGCAAGGGCAACCCGCACCATCCTGCCCCTGTTTTTGCGCTGAACAGCCATCTGAACGTCTATCTTTTTCAGCTGCTCCTTCAGGTATGCAATACGGTCTCTTATTATTCTCCGGTCGGTTTCTATTTCAGTTTCGCCCGGGCCTTTGAGGCCAATTCCGCCACGTTGCCGTTCGAGATGCTTCCACATGCCGGCAAGGCGTGGAAGCAGATACTGGTACTGAGCCAGCTCAACCTGCGTACGCGCATGCGATGTACGCGCACGGCCGGCAAATATGTCGAGAATAAGACCGGTACGGTCGAGGATGCGCGTACCCAGCTCCCTTTCAATGTTTCGCAGCTGGCTCGGCGTAAGCTCGTCGTCGAAAATTGCTATATCTATGTCATTCTCTTTTATGAATGCGGCTATATCCTGAATTTTCCCCGACCCCACGAATGTTGCCGGATTCGGAGCGCCGAGCCGCTGCGTAAACCGCCTGACCGGTATGGCTCCCGCCGTTTCGGCCAGAAACGAAAGCTCGTTGAGACAGTCATCAACCTCGCTACCGTCCTGCCACGGGTATATGATTCCGATTAATACTGTCCGTTCAGCCCTTCTTCCCGTTTCAATCATCATGTTAAAATATTGTTTCGTGCCGGTTATGTCCGGTGGCGGCAAAAGTATGCAAAAATTCGTAACCGGTAAACAAAACCGGCGGATACCCTGTCTCAAGACAGTTTTTTGCTGCGATTTGTTATATTTGCAGCCTGAAATTAGGAAAATTGATGACAAGATATATTTGTTTTTCAGTGCTTGCTGTCCTTTTGGCCGGTTGCGAGTACAAGCCGGAAGAAACCAACTATCGCGAAACAGCGCCTCCGTCGCAGTTTGCCCCGGTGGAAGAAATTGAAATCAACCTGAACGATATTAATCCCGATGATACCATTTATATATGGGGGCCAACACGGTTTACATGCAATTTGAATGCGGGACAGCTGGCAATACATCAGGTCGATGTTAACATTGGCAACTACTCTGCTTTTAATGGTGTGCCTTCACAGTCAAATATTCAGTTTGAAGTTATTCCTTATAAGGCTGGTTACGGAAGCCACTTGTTGAAGATTTACTGTATAACTGCTTCCGGAACAAAAAGCATTGCCGACTTGACAGGTAATGAAGGATACCGGTTTGAGGCCACATGGAATATTATAATATTAAATCCTGCCGATTATTTTACAGGAGGTTATCGCTTTAATAAAAATGAGCAACTTGAACTGTATTGGGAAAACACTCTTATTCCCGACAGCTTGATTACATCATGTTCTTTGCAGAGTACTGTTTATAATCGTACCTTGAATCCGCAGCAAAAGTTAGTTGTTGTAGATAACTATGTATGTGGAAAAACAATTTATACGATTAAAATTACATTTAAACATGTTAGTGGTTCCCGTACGTCGCAAGGTTCGTACGATATTGTAATAACAGTGAAAACGCCAGTACCCAAACTGTACGTTGAAGATATTGGCACAAACGAGTTGCGATTTTATTGGAATAAATTGGCTAATATTACCAAAACCAAATATAGTATCGAGTACTATAAAGATTATCGTACTATACCTGCTTATTCAACAGATACTACTATTGTCATTACAAAGCCAGCAGCAGGTTATTTTTATTTTAATGTTAATTTTGACATAAATAAAAAATATGGAGTTAATATGTTTTTGGATACTTCAATTTACTATGGGAAAAAGGTTGGACTTAGCTATACTAATGATAACATATTTGCGCATAATACAACAGAAAGTGTGGTTTATTTTGTTAATAATAACCACGACAGTATAGCTGTTATTGATCTGCATTCATTGGCTTCCCGCCGTATCAAGTCAGCAACGACTATCCGTGATATTATTACATCACCAAATTCCTCTAAGGTTGCTATAACAAGTTATGGTAATGTTGCGACTGTATATGACGACAGTAAACTCTTAAATCCAAAGATTATTATTATACAAGGAACATCGTCTGAGCATCATTATATACTTACGGATGAGTTTCTTTTTGAGTTTGAAGACAATAGTTCGCGTTCAAATGTTAATATTTATGATTTAGCTACCGGGTTAAAAACAGGTACACAACAAATCATGGGGGAAGATGTCAAAATTTCTGCTGATGGGCAATATTTTGCAAGTTACAATAGAGGAACCATCAATCTATATACATATAATGGCTCTGATTTCACAATGATAGCTAAACATACAATCTCTCCTTTCTTCTTTGACTATTGCTATTTTCACCCGAAAAATCCCGACCAGATAATAATTACCGGCAGAAATACAGTCGAATTGTATCGACTGCCGGAATTTGAAAAACTGCAAAGTACAAATTTGTCTTTGCCATTTACTAATCTTGGTAATTTTACTATAGACCCTTTTACAGGACTTGCTGCAAGTTATTATTATGGTACTAATAATACAGTAATAGCATCGTTATCTGATTTAAACAACCAATTATATACTGCATATGGAAATTACTATTTTTATAATGGCTGTCTGTTTTCACGCGACGGTTATGCAGCCGATATAAGGAAAGAACTGTTACTGCCATGAAAAAACTTATTATATACCTGTTTTTACTTTTTCCCGTAATATTGAACGCTCAGGAAGTAGCCTTTCAGTATGGATTTGGCTATGGAAAGTTTAACCTGAAAGACGTCAGGACAATACAAAATAGACTTAGAAATGCGGCAGCTTCAATAGGTGCCCGTATAACCGACGATTTTCCGGCTCACCACATACAGTCGGTGTCAATAGGTGGCATTTCAGCTTCAGGCCGGTATCACGCCGGATTGAACGTAGCATTTCTGACTACCGGAGGTCGTGTGCATGTTGCCGACTATTCGGGAGAATATAAGATGGACATGCTGCTGAAAGGCTATCGCTGGGGTTTCTTTCACCGGTATTATGTGCCGGGTAATGTTCCGTGGGCCAATATGTATATACAGTTTGAACCCGGCATACTGTCTTCCCGTTTGAGGATGGAAGAATCGTTAGTTATTGGCGCCCAAAAACTGACCGACGAAAGTTTAAGCTTCAGGAGCACCGGGCTGTACCTTGAACCCTCAACAGGAGTTCGCTTCAAACCCGCCAGGTGGCTGCACCTGTTTTTAGGCTGTGGCTATGAAATTGACTTGGGCGGAAAAATGAAACAGATTGGAAGAAAAGACAAGGTTACATACAACGGCGACGACAGAATACGGTGGAGCGGCTACAGGCTTAATGCAGGTTTAATTTTTGCCATCCCTGGCAGCGCGTTCGACTGAATCGGAGGTACTTCTTAGGAAAATAAAACTTCAATATCATGTTTTTTGCGAACGGAGTAAAGCAATCCAGAGCGTAACATGGATGGATTGGCTTCGCCGAGCTCGTAAACTCGGTTGCTTCAGGCTTTGCTTTCGCAATGACGATGCTGAATACTGCGTTTGAAATAACATACTGCATGTTTTCCGAAGAAGTCCAATATTCTGTTCACCATATGTGAGTGAGTTGTTCTCTCGCATCATGGCATTAC
>JAITVX010000236.1 GCA_031285575.1 Bacteroidales bacterium | reverse complement strand
GGGTAAGCAGGGCGGTAACGGAACACATCAGCGCGGGACAGGCATACGCGCACGTAAAGAAGGTGTATTCGGTCAGCATCCTTTATTTCGAGCTGGGACAGGGCGAAGACTATCTGTATTACGGACGCACCGATTTCAGGGGCGTTTTCAAAAAAGACCTGTTGAAACTATCTGCCGGTCAGGCCGAACAGTTCCAGTGCAGTGAAGCAGGCGACCTCTATCCCGAATATTACATTCTCCGGGTAGAGGACTTCGACAGGGAGGCTGTAACCCCTCTGGACGAATGGTTTTCCTTTTTGAAGACAGGCGAAATACCGGAAGGGGCAACCGCTCCGGGTTTGCAGGAAGCAAGCAGGCGCTTGTGTTACGACCGGATGAGCAAAGAGGAACAGCAGGAGTACGACGACTACACCGAAGCAATACGCTATCGGAAAAGCGTTATTCAAACCAGTCTGTTTGAAGGAAGAGCCGAAGGTTTAGCCGAAGGGGAGGCAATAGGTTCGGAAAAAGGAAAAGCCGAAGGAAAAGCCGAACGCGACCGGCTCAAAGCCGAAAAAGAAGCAGCATTGGCCGAAAAGGAAGCCGACAGGATAAATGTTGTCATCAATAGCAGTGATGCGGGTATTCCGGTAAAAACCACAGCAAAAATTACGGGTTTGACGGTTGAGGAGGTAATGAAAATTCTTAATAAACGTCAACCGGATTGATAATACGGGAACGTGGGATATATTGCATTTCCCTGCCTCTTTCAAAAAAAGCGTGTAACCCGATGCCAGTTTTCACGCGGTTGGAAGTTACGCCCTCGTAGGTTACGGTGAAGTATAAGTCGCCTGCCGTGCTAAACCGATTGACTAAGACTTGGAGTCGGCCGCTCTCGCTGTTATAGCCGATTTGTCCTATGCCTTCCGGCTTTTTGGGCAGGGCGGTTCCTCCCTCGGCGGCGGCGTACCATGCATCTGTCTTATCGGCAAGGACTGAGGCTTGGTCGCTGATCTCGACGCCTGTCGCCGAGATGTCGAAATACACTACGTCTCCCACGCCTGCGGTAATTGTGTTTTTCTGCTTGCCGATAACGACGGCGGGCTTGGCTCCTACCGTTACTGTTACGGCGTTGGAGCGCACTGCGGTAGCGCCCTCGACGCTCACCTCTGCAAAATAGTAGTACGTGCCTGCCGCGAGCGTGGCCGACAGGGTGTAGCTTGCGGCGGTTGCGCCGTCGATGGCCGTGCCGCCCTCGCTGCTCGCCGTGGTGTTGCTGTACCATTGGTAGGCGGGCGCGGCAGGCTGCGCGGTGATGGTGATCACGGGCATAGGCTTGGCGCTCACCGTTACGGTAGCGGCATTCGACTGCACGGTTTTCGCACCTTCGGCGTTCACCTCGCAGAAATAATAATACGTCCCCCACCACAAGCGTGACCGGGATGGCGAACAATACGCCTGTTGTGCCACTGACGGCCGTGCCGTCCGTGTTGCTCGCCGTCGTGTTGCTGTACCACTGGTACGCGGCCGTTTTGCCTTCGGTAACGGTGGCCGCCACGGTGAGGTTGCCCGTGATGTTCCCCTCCGTAACGGTGGCGCTTGCGGGCTGGGTGGTGATGGTGATGACGGGTGTTGCGGGGGCGTCCTTGGGGTCGTCCTTCTTGCATCCCGTAAATACTGTTGCCGCTATTACCTGCATTTAGATATAGTAAGATATTTTATAATTTACTTTCCGAAGAAGCCTGATATTGAAATTCATCATCCGCAATGAAGCGAAATAATCATTCTATGAAATAACTTTGCAACCATATTGATTATATTGTTGTGTATGCGTAACTTCGCAACACTGTTTTAATATGATTACTCCACCATGAACCATGTTTTATACCATATCAGTGTTATTTTGCTTGCTGCAATTCCCGTGCATGCGTTTGCATCGCTTGTATCGGGCACGGTTACCGACCGCAGCGGAAGTCCGGTTGCAGGGGCGCGAGTAGCGTTTACCGGCGCTGCAGGCACAACCGTTCAGGCATACAGCAACGCAGTCGGATATTACAGTATTGACCTGGAGGCACAGGATGATTCGCCGGAACTGTATATTTATCCCAATCCGTTCAACAGCCAGTCGGTTATTTCTTTTTATATCGCCGAGCCGGGACGCGCCGAGCTGGCCGTTTACAGCATGTCGGGGCAGAAGCTGCATGTTATTGAAGACCGTAACTTCAGCCCCGGCAGGCATCAGACGGTGTGGGATACACGGTCGGCACCCGGCGTAGGGAAGGGCGTGTATATATGTGTGCTCAGTTCGGGCGGCAGTCGGAAGTCGGTGAAGATGATTATACTGGGCGGCGAAAATACCGTAACGCCTGTGGCGGCAGAATACGCACAGCAGTCCCGCCCCAGAACAAGGAGCAGCACGGCTTCCAGGATATACGACGCCGTGGTGAGCGGAACCGGTTTTGAAGACCATACTGTTACCGGAATAGACATGTCGGCCGTAAGCATACAGAACTTTGTAATAAACCGCGATGCATGGGTGCCGTTCAGCACAACGGGCAACTATCTCGGAAAATATAACGGCGAAGGATACGCCCCCTTTTTCATTAAGGGTGTCAACCTCGGTGCGGCAGTACCCGGTTCGCTGCCCGGTCAGCTGGCCATATCGTCGGAACAGTATGCGCGGTGGTTCAGGATGATGGCCGAAGCCGGATTCAACACCGTGCGCATATATACGCTGCACTACCCGCGTTTTTACGAAGAATTTGCCCGCTACAACAGGGAAAATCCCGGCAAACCGCTGTACCTTCTGCAGGGCGTATGGCTCAACGAAGAATACCCCGGCTATAATACCGACCTGCATGAACTGACCACCGAATTTGACAAAGACATAAGCGATGCCATCGACTGCCTGCACGGAAATAAAAACCTCGGGCACCGCTACGGGTATGCATACGGCAATTTTACCGCCGACGTTTCGCAGTGGACGCTTGGCCTGATAATAGGGCGCGAAGTACATGCATACGAAATAGCAGAAACCAACAGTATGAATCCGGGCAGCTCTGAATATTCGGGAGCACACCTTTCCATATCGGGCGCTACACCTTCTGAAACATGGGTTGCCGAACGGCTCAACAATCTGATTGCACACGAAAAGGCAAACTACCGCACCAGCCGCCCCGTTGCATTCTCGAGCTGGCCTACGCTCGACCCGCTGACGCACCCAAGCGAATCGCCCACCGGCGTTGAAGATGCACAGGAAATCGACCTGAATAAAATTGTACTTGCCGATGCACCTGGCGGGCTTTTCATATCCTACCATGCCTATCCGTATTATCCTAATTTTATCAGCAAAGACGAACGATATCAGAATACATCCGATAAAACGGGGCCTAACCCATACCTGGCCTATATTCGCGATTTGAAAGCGCATTACGACTATCCGCTGCTGATTACCGAATTTGGAGTGCCCACAAGCTGGGGCAATGCGCGATACTCGCCAAGCGGAATGCATCATGGCGGAATGTCGGAAGAGCAGCAGGGAAATTTCAACATGCGGATGCTGCACAACATATACGATACCGACTGCGGCGGCGGGCTTATGTTTTCGTGGATGGACGAGTGGTTCAAAACCACCTGGATTACCCATCCGCTCACCTCCGGCAGACGGCATCTGTGGCACAACATCAGCAGTCCCGAAAACAACTACGGCCTCATCCGTTTTGAACCCGCCCCACAATATTACGCCGGCAGGAAAACCACAAGCTACGGCTTCAATAAAATTTCGCAGGCAACAGTGTGGCACGATTTTGCCTTCTTCATCATTGAAACAACCCTGAAATCGCCGCTGGCTGAAGGCGACACCCTCTGGGTAGCGTTCGATACATACAGGCGCAACATGGGCGAAAGCATACTTCCCAACCATAAAAACGCGCTCAGAAACCGCGCCGAGTTTCTGGTAAGGCTCACAGCCGATTCGGCCAGGCTGTTTGTAACAAATGCATACAACATGCAGGGAGCCATATTCATGAATTGCTTTTCGCCGGCTTTTCAGACAAAGGCCACCGACGGCGAGCCATGGATACCCTACCGGTGGCAAAACGATGAAACATATTTGTTTCCCAACATTCAGGACATTGGCAAGCTGAACATATATAAGGGAAATGGCAGCCCCGGCACGCACCATGCCGTTCATGTAAAGCAAGGCAGCATTCATGTCCGCATCCCGTGGACGCTGCTGCATTTTGCCGACCCAAGCAGCTCCATGGTTATCGACGACGCTGAAGGCCCCGCATTTTGCCTCAATAACTGGGGATGCGGCAGACAATACCTTAATTCCATCCACTCGGAAGGAATAGCCGTAACGATGGTCTATCGCGACGAAGTGGCGGAACAGCCTACTCTCACATGGCCCGGTTGGGAATTGAACAACGAAGAAATACTTGATGCCGGCATGTTCCGGGAAACAGAAAAAGCCTCACTGTCGATCATCCGCGCAGGCCTCAACAGCACGGTGTTTGCACCCAAATAGAAGTAATTTGCCCCGACTTCTTCTTCGCCGCATTTGCAAAACCGTTTTTTTCACTGTATGTTTGTACTCTTTATTTTTTTTGTCATTAAAACAGGTGGACAAACTTTACAGCCTCAATATACTGAAAGAAATAGCCGGAGGAGATGATGCCTTTGTAAAGGATATGGTGGTTACCTTTATCGACAGTGTTTCGGCGGAAACAGAGAACATGCAACGGCTTATGGAAATAGGCGAGTGGAAGGCCATAGGAGCAATAGCGCACAAGCTGGCTCCGAATTATGCCTATATGGATTCGCAGGCGCTGTTTGAACTTGCGGCCAGTGTTGAAAAAGAGATAAAAGCCGGCGGCAATTTAAACGAAATAGCTGCAATGACAAACCGTATGTGCGCCGGTAGCCTGGTATTAATCGACGAACTGAGAAAAATATTATAACAGATGAAAGTACTGATTTGCGATGACGACCCGATGACGCTGAAAGCACTGGAGTTCCAGCTAAAAAAAGACGGACACAGCGTAGTAAAGGCCGATAATGGAAAAGATGCCATACATATTCTGAACAGCGACAGGGATGTTAATTTTCTGATAACCGATTTATATATGCCGGTAAGCAGTGGGCTGGAACTTATTACGCACGTAAGAGACGAGTTGAAAAGCCAGATGCCGGTTCTTATCCTTACACGGTCAAACGTTGAAGAAACAATGAATTATGCACTCGATTTGGGCGCCAGCGGCTACCTCACCAAGCCGTTTAAGCTGGAAGACATGAAAGCCCGTATTGAAAGTATTATAAAAAACGCCGGCGACGTATCGAAAATATAACATGGCACGGCACTTCAACAGGCTAAGTTTGTCCGCCAGTGCCTGAGTGCATAAATTTTATGCGTCGGCCATGATTGTAAATCGCTACGCCGTTATTCCAAATAAATTCTTTTACCTTTGCGGAAATTTTTATTATGATAATAACAAATCACCCAACAATGACCTCAAACGAGATTTGGAACTCCTCTTCAGGGGTTTTCAAATCAAAACAGCACCATATTATTT
>JAITVX010000212.1 GCA_031285575.1 Bacteroidales bacterium | reverse complement strand
AACCAGCCAGTCCACCGGCCAGGGTGTTACTGCTGACTGTGCAGGCAGTGTAACTGTTTACAATATTCCCCCTGTTCTGAAACCCGACAAGGCCGCCGGTATAACTAGCGCCACTGATGCTGCCGGTTACACGGCAGTCTGTAATAATACCATCGTTACCACCATACTTGTAGCCGACAATACCTCCAACAAAACTCGCTCCCCTGACGCCTGCAGACGATATTTCAAGTCCAAGATTTTTGATGGTCACATACCGTGTATAGCCGAACAGCCCTACATAGTTAACATCGCTGCGGTCTATCCACAGACCGGTGATCCTGTAGCCGCCACCATCAAGGCTCCCCCTGAATGTAACAGTAATGTCATTTAGAATATATGTTCCAACGGGCAGCCAACCAGCATCGCCCCACTGCGCATAACCTGCACCACCGGGGGAAAGATAGGCCGAAAGGTCTATGTCACTGCCAAGCCTGTAGTGGGCCGTAAGGTTAAGGCGCATGGCATCAAGCTGTGCGGGAGTGGTTATAATATAGGGACTGACGGACGTGCCTTTGCCGCCACTGAAGATAAATGTGAAAAAATTCTCAGGTACCTGAGCCGCGTATGACGGCGTTTTTCCAGTTTCATAAACTGTCAGAAGCAGTGTATCTCCACTTTGGGATGCAAGATTTTTTGATATCGCTCCGGCAGCAAGGGGTGCATGAAATGTAACAATACTTTGTGTGCGGCAGTTATATACTTCAACACTGTCGGCTGAATTGCGAAGCTCAAACGAAATACCTGATGCCGTAATTACAGTACCGGATGCCGGTGCACTCTGGTTCTGAAAGTATGGATACGACTTCGTATCCCATATATACCATGCATCTGTAAAATCCCAGCCGGCAAAGGTTGCCTGCTGTCGCATCTGCTCCGTCGTTTTGCCGGTAATACCTGCCGCACCGGATATATTACCAGTTCCTTCTGCCTGCCCCGTAGCCTGCCTGTCGAAAAAACAGCCCGCTGTAACGGATGCGCCGGTCTGATAGCCAATGAATCCTCCAGTATTGATGCCTCCATTAACATTGCCCGCAGCATAGCTGTTCTCAATGTTGCCACCAGCCTGATAGCCGAGAAAACCGCCGGCATGACTGACGCCATTAACGCTACCTGTGGCATAACTGTTCTCAATGCTGCCGCTGGACTGCCAGCCAAGCAGTCCGCCAATATGGCTTTTTCCACTCACACTGCCGGTAGCATAACTGTTAGTAATAACACCGGTGTTATAGCTCCCGACAAGTCCTCCGCCAGTATTATTACCGACAGTAACACTGCCGGTGGCATAACAGCCTGTAATATCGCCTGTAGCTGCACCGGCCAGGCTACCGGCAACGCTCGTACTGTTGACTGTGCAGGAAGAATAACTGTTTACAATGTTGCCCCTGCCCTGAACCCCGACAAGACCACCGACATAACTGACACCGCTGACACTGCCGGTTACACGGCAGCCTGTAACACTGCTGCCATCACGGTAATAGCCGGCAAGACCGCCAACATAACTGGCGCCATTAACACCTGCAGACGATATTTCAAGTACAAGATTCCGTATGGCTGCATACCGTGTATAGCCGAACAGTCCTACATAGCTGACATCGCTGCGATCTATCCACAGACCGGTTATCCTGTGACCGTCGCCATCAAGACTGCCACTGAAAATGGCGGTAATATCATTTGCAGTATATGTTCCAACGGGCATCCAACCAGCATCGCCCCACTGCGCATAACCTGCGCCACCAGGGGCGAGGTAAGCCGTAAGGTCGATGTCGCTGCCAAGCCTGTAGTGTGCCGGCATGTTAAGGCGCATGGCATCAAGCTGTGCGGGTGTGGTAATGATATAGGGGGTTGCAGGCGTACCGTCGCCGCCGCTGAAACCGCTCACTGCCACTGAACGATACGATGACGCCATGCCCGATTCGTAAACCGTAAAATATAAAACATCGCCCGGCTGTGAAACATAATTCCTGACAGACGTCCCAACCGGCAGGGCATAAAACACTGTCGCAAGCTGCGTACGGCGGTTATATACTTCTACACTGTCGGCTGCATTGCGCAATTCAAACGAAATACCGGATGCCGTAATTACTGTACCGGTTGCCGGTGCGCTCTGGGGCTGAAAGTACGGGTATGACTTCGTAGCCCATATATGCCATGTACCCGTAAAATCCCAGCCGGCAAACGTCGCCTGCTGGCGCATCTGCTCCGTCGGCTTGCCGGTAATGCCTGATGCATTCGCTGTGTTGCCAACACCTTCTGCCTGTCCCGTAGCATGCATGTCGAAAAAACACTCCGTCGCGCTGCCACCGTTTTCCTGATAACCAATCAAGCCACCGGCATTCGATGCTCCGCTGACGCTGTTGGCTGCATAACTGTTCACAATACTTCCGGCAATCTGATGCCCTATCAGTCCGCCGGCGCGGCTGCCTGCTGCTGTAACGATGCCCGTGGCATAGCTGTCGGTGATGATGCCGCCATTCTCCTGATAGCCCACAAGACCACCCGCATTGGAATTACCGGCATCGGAGCCGGCAGTAACGGTTCCCGAAAAATAACTGCCGCTTATGGGGCTTGCAGAATTCCTTCCGGCCAAGCCTCCTATGCTGATTTTACCCCTGATGTTTCCAGTGACGTAACAGCCTGTAATACTTATACCGTTAATATGCTGCCCGGCAAGACCGCCTACAATAACACTGCCGGTTACATCGCCTGTGAAATAACTCTCCGAAACACTGCCCACAGCACCATGCAATAAGCCTGTCATACCGCCAATATAGTTATGACCGGTAATTTTACCGGCAACATGGCTGTTTGTTACATAGCCCCTGTTTTGAACTCCCGCCAGGCCACCGACATAATTGTTGCCCCTTATGCCTGAGGGGGAAATCTCAATGCCAAGGTTCTTTATGGTGGCATTCCATGTGTAGCTGAAAAGACCGACATAGTTGGAACTGCGGTTAATCATAAGGCCGGTGATCCTGTGCCCATCGCCATCCAGGCTGCCGGTAAATCCGTCGGAACTGTAAACGCCTATCGGCAGCCACCCTGCATCGCCCCACTGCGCATAACCTGCACCGCCGGGGGATAGATAGCCTGTAAGGTCTATATCATTACCCAGCTTATAGTGTCTGTCCATACCGCTGCGTATGGCATCGAGCTGTGAAGGGGTGGTTATAACATAGGGACTCGCTGCCGTACCTGTTCCGCCGCTGAACTGGGAATGGCCGGCAACCCAAAGGAACAGTGATACGATAGATAAAAGCAATTTCTTAAACATGCTACTCCTTTATTATCTTCCACTGGTTGCGAACACTGCCTTCAACAAGATGAAGTATATACATCCCCGAAGGATAAGATGAAAGATCAAGAGTATTCGACTGTCCTACCCTGTGCTCCTGATAAAGAAGCCTCCCCTGAATATTGTAAAGAAGCAACCGCGCATTATCCAGAGCTGCATATCCATCAAAATCTATACGTATAAGACCACGGGTAGGATTGGGATATATAACTACTTTGCGCTCACCAAGTACATCTTCATAATGCTGATAATCATCATAAAAATCTCCCGGCGATGAGGTACGGGTGTCAGGATGTACTTCATCTGCAAATGTAACACTCGAAGGCGCAGAAGCGGAAGATGCAGATGTGGTGGAAAATACTATAGTGCGTTGCGTACGGTTACCCGATGAATCATATCGGTATCCCACACTCTGACCACTGACACCAAAAAAACATAATAACATCATAAACAACAAAGCAACCGGCCTCATTCGATCATTTACAAAAACGCAGGAAAATACTTTCAACATTCTTCGTGCTTAAAAATGCAAGAATACAGGATTATAAATAAGTTTCATGGTCTCCAATTATGTTTTTCTGTAAAATTAAGATCTTTTAACATATTTCCTCGTCCCGACACTCCAAACATATCGAATAATGTTCGGCAAGCCGGGCAATGGCGTCGATAATTTTTTCATTCGTTTCGATATATGTCGTTCCGAACCTTAAAACAACTTTTGTTCCTTTTTTAAGGTAAAAACTTACTTTGAGCGGAAATATGCATATTCTGTCAATCTCTGAAACTTCAATGTGTGCAGCAGGCAGGAAAATGTTTTTTTTCAGCCTCACAAATGTACAGCCAATCTCAATATACCTCTCGGCTTTCCCCAATCCCGACCATATTTCATAAAAACCGAATCCGAGCATGAACATGACCGTAATCCATGCCGAGCCTGTGTTTCCCAAATCGCCTGCCCCGCAAACAGCCAGGTAAATGCCAACCGCAATGCAGGCACCGCCAAAAAATACCTTTAAAATATTCACAAAACGGCTCGTATCGCTGTTGCCAAGTTGAAAACGGTTTGTATCCATGTCGATCTTTTATGTTTATTTTTAAATTATTAATAATAATTAGTACTCTTTTCTGCAAAATAAATAAAATTAAGTAATTTTATGGGCGATAATTTTGTTAAAAACAACATTAGGCTTTTTAGAGGAATATGCAACACGTTATTGCAAACGCAGTATTCAGCATCTTCATTGCAAAGGCAAAGCCTGAAGTAATTCAGAGCAGTACGCATTTTCTCGATTGCTTTACTTCGTTCACAATGACAAACGAAATCTATTCAGTAACTTTGACAAATGTTTTTTAACCGCATAACAAAATATACATAATGAAAAAACTCTTTTCTCTATTTCTGACACTTGCCCTTGCGCAGCTTGGGGTAGCAGCTCAGCAACAGGTACAGAAACCTACAAACGACAAAATGGTTCCGGAAATGACGGAAGTCTGGGAGCCTGAAGTAAGAATCGTTCAGCCGGGCGTAAGAGACTCCGACCCTCCGTCAGATGCCATAATATTGTTTGACGGCTCAAACATAAACAGGGAGTGGGAAGATGCCGGCGGAAATACGACCAAATGGCTTATACAAAACGGAGCGCTTGTATGCGTAAAAGGATCGGGCATAATAAAAACCAAACGAAAATTTGGAAGTTGCCAGCTGCATATAGAATGGCGCTCGCCTTCAGAGGTGCAGGGCGAAAGCCAGGGACGCGGAAACAGCGGTGTATATCTTCAGGAACTTTACGAAATACAGGTTCTCGACAGCTATAATAACCGCACATACCGGCACGGACAGGCCGGCAGTCTTTACAAACAGCATGCCCCGCTTGTAAACGCATCAAAAAAGCCGGGCGAATGGCAATCGTACGACATAGTTTATACAGCTCCAATATTTGGAAGCGATTCTGCAACCTATCTGATGCCACCTCGCATTACGGTTTTCCATAATGGAACGCTTATACAAAACAATGTAAGCCTCAGAGGGCCTACGGTATATGTGGGAATACCCGAATACTTTGTGAAAAAACACGGCGCAGGAAGCATTATCCTTCAAGACCATGGAAACCCCGTCGCTTACAGGAATATTTGGATAAGAGAACTATAATAGTAAAAAAATCATTTAAACTTAAACTTATTGACTATGAAAGAAAACTCAATTTCAAGGCGGTCATTTATTGGAACAGCCGGAACTGTTGCCGCAGGATTTACGATTCTGCCAAATACTGTTATCAGCGGATTAGGGCATAAAGCGCCAAGCGACAAACTGAATATAGCCGGCATAGGCGTAGGAGGCATGGGCAACGCTAACCTGAAAAACTTGAAGACGGAAAACATAGTGGCGCTTTGCGACGTTGACTGGGGGTACTGCAAGGAAAAGAAAATATTTGAAGAATACCCCGGTGCAAAATGGTACTGGGACTGGCGTAAAATGTATGATGAGATGGGCAAGTCTATTGACGCCGTAGTTGTTGCCACAGCCGACCATACACATGCCGTTATTGCAGCCACAGCCATGACACTGGGAAAACATGTATTCGTGCAGAAACCGTTAACACACTCCGTTTACGAATCGAGGCTGCTTACAAAACTGGCGGCTAAACATAAGGTAGCCACGCAAATGGGCAACCAGGGCTCGTCAGACGAAGGTGTTAACCTTACAATTGAATGGATACAGAACGGAGAAATAGGTGATATAACAAAAGTTGAAGCATTCACAGATCGCCCCATTTGGCCGCAGGGACTCAACAGACCTGCAAGAGGCGAGTGGACGCCAGAAACGCTCAATTGGGATCTTTTTATAGGCCCGGCTCCAATGCGTCCTTACCATAGTATTTATACACCGTGGAACTGGCGCGGATGGTGGGACTTCGGAACAGGAGCCCTCGGTGACATGGCATGCCACATTATGCATCCCATATTCAAGGCGCTAAAACTAAAATATCCAATCAAAGCGCAGGGAAGTTCAACATTACTGCTTACCGACTGCGCTCCAAATGCACAGATGGTAAAACTTACATATCCCGAAAGAGTTGCGCCGAGAGGCTCGAAAATTAAATACCCGGCCGTTGAGATAGTATGGTACGACGGCGGAATCCAGCCTGCCAAGCCTGCCGGATGGCCCGAAGGCAAAAACATGAACGACAGAGGCGGCGGTGTTATATTTCATGGCACGAAAGACAAGCTTGTATGCGGATGCTACGGAGTAAACCCATGGTTGCTTTCAGGCAGAGTTCCCAATGCTCCGAAAACCGAAAGGAGAATAGCAAACGCCATGAGCGGAGGCCACGAGCAGGACTGGGTAAATGCATGTAAACAGAGCCCGGAATCGAGGACACTTACCAAGTCTGACTTCTCCGAAGCAGGTCCTTTCAACGAAATGGTGGTAATGGGTGTTCTTGCAGTAAGGCTGCAGGGGCTGAACAAGGAACTGGAATGGGACGGCGAAAAAATGAGCTTTACCAATATTGGCGACAATGAAACATTCAGGATTTGCATTGAGGATGCATTTAGCGTTGTGGACGGAGATCCACGCTTCGACAGAAGATGGACCGACCCAATAAATGCAAAACAGTTTGCCGCCGAGATGATTAAGCATAACTACCGCGAAGGTTATTCCCTTCCCGATATGCCGGCTTAATATCCTTATTTATTATTACAGCAAAGCAACGGGGCTGCTCAAGAATTTCGAGCAGCCCCGTTTTATTTGGTTATTCAGCTACAGCTAAAAAGAATCAAGCTTTTCAAGCACCTCTTATTTACCACGTTCTGTTTTTCATAAACCCATCAAGTTCAGCCCTCGTCATTTTTCCTATCGACGGATTTGCTGCAAGCCATTTAAGGAAATCTTCCCTTATCTCGTTCGTCCATTCGGCATCTATCTGCCCTGCAGTATATTTACCTGATTTCAGCACTACCTTGCTGTAAGCATCTCTTACGGTAATAAACTCGGCGGTTGCCACAACCGTTTCAACCATATGGGCAGGGATAAACAAAACGCCTTCACGCTCCGATATAACCAGGTCGCCAGGAAGCACAATAGCACCTCCAATCCTGGTAGGAGTATTAAGACCCGTCAACACAACATTAACTAAAAATGAAGGATGAAAATCGCGGGCAAACACATTAAAGCCTTCAATGGAAGACAACCCTTTCAAATCGCGGGCTGCCGCGTCGAAAATGACGCCTGTACCAGTTTTGCTGAATATTGTAGTTCCAAGATTGTCGCCAATCATTGTCCCCCCGTCAATTTTGCCAAAACAGTTTGCAACATAAACGTCGCCTTTCTGAAGAACCTGAATTGGCCAGGCGTTTGTAGCACCGTTAAATCCGTTTTTCACACCCCTTTCCTGTATGTTTTTCAAAAGGTCGGGACGCGAAGGAAGAAATGTGGCGGTTACAGCCCTGCCAACCACAGGCACATCGTCGTGAGCCATTTTCCAGTTTCCTTCAAACTGCGAAATATACCCCTCGTTGTTAAGAATTTGCCATGCCTCTTCGATACCTATCTTTTTTGCTCTTTCAATAAGAGCGTCAGGTATTTTCGGGCGACCATCGGCAAAACGTTCGCCTTTCCATTCCGATGTAAGGAAAATCAACTCTTCCTTTGAAATTGTTTGCGCTTTAGCCTGATACGACAGGCTTACCAGTAATCCGGCCAGTAGTAAAAATGATAATCGTTTCATAAAACTTGTTTTAAAATAAGTGTGCAAATATAACCTTATTAACGAAACCACGCCTGTATAGGATATTAAAAAACCTTAAATACGTCAAAAACTCCGAAATTTCCACTGGAGTTCCTAACTTAGCCCGCACAAGAAGTTAAGGCAGACAAACAAATCTTAATTTTGGGCAATGGAAAAGAGCAGTGAAAAAGGGCGTTATGATCGTGCGTTCAAGGAGCGTGCGGT
>JAITVX010000207.1 GCA_031285575.1 Bacteroidales bacterium | reverse complement strand
TTTTTGATTAAACTTATTATGTTCATCTGGGCATACTCTTTCGATAAATTATATAATATGTAAGTAGCAACTTGAATTAATTATTATAAAAATACCAGCAAGTCAAACATGAACAAAAGCAGCTTCAGAGTGTTTTCCGTATTTGTGGACATCATTATACTGGCCGCATCGTTCCTTATTATGGTATGGATTAAGCCCGATGCAGTTGTAAAGTCATACATTGCCTCACATACTCCGTTTTTTGCTGTTCTGATGGTAATATGGATAGCAGTATCTATCCTCAACGGCAAGCTGAACAGGGGAGAGGTGGTCGATTATGCAGTTCTTGCAAAAAAAGTCTTTGCAAGCAATATAATCTCGATAGCAATAGCCGCGCTTTTAATGTACTCCATCAGAGATTACGATTTTTCAAGAACCATAGTCCTCGGAACAGCTATTGTGGCAACAGTTCTGGAACTGATTTCCGGATCGGCTTTTCTGGCTTATAAAAAAGCTGCTGTTCACGACTATGAAGAGTATGAAAAATACAGGGAATACACTCCGAGCGAATACGACCTTGTTAAAGATACCGCCGGAAACGCGAAAAGCCACGAAGGGGCAATCAATGCGCATCCCAATATTCTGAAAGCGCTTAAAGATGAATGCGGCCCTGCGAAAACTGAAGCCATACTGCAGATTGCAGGCAGCAGCCTTGCAGGACAGACAGCAGTACTCTCAACAACTGCAATATTCAATATTAACGGACTGCCGCATGACAATTACAACTACATAATAAACCTCCATAAAATAAACGACATAAAACGCCTTGATGATTTTCTGGACACTGTTAACAAAAAACTGTCGGACAGAAGCTACTTCATGTGCTGCGTGGAAACAAAAGATCAGCGCAAACAGAGGATTCTGAAGAAATTTCCTCCCCTGCTGAACTATATATACTACTCGTTTGATTTTGTCATAAAACGCATCTTTCCGAAACTGAAATCGACCAGAGGACTATACTCGCTGCTCACAAGAGACGAAAATTCCGTTATTTCACGCGCCGAAGCCCTTGGCCGCCTTTCGCGGGCAGGCTTTAAAATAAAGCAGGAATCGTTTATCGAAAACCTTCTGTTCATTGAAGCCTGCAAATACGGCGCACCTCTCGATGTAAACAGAAACAACTACGGGCCGCTGATTGCGCTTCCCAGAATAGGGAAAGACGGTCAGATACTCAATGTTTACAAGCTAAGGACAATGCACCCATACTCGGAATATATTCAGGATTATGTTTACAGGCTCCACAACCTTCAAGACGGCGGTAAGTTCAGACACGATTTTCGCATCACATCATGGGGCGCTTTCTGCAGAAAAATATGGCTCGACGAACTGCCCATGTTCATCAATTTTTTTAAGGGCGACATGAAACTCGTAGGCGTGCGCCCGCTCAGCAGGCAATACTTCAGCCTCTACAAACCCGCGGTGCAGGCAAGGCGTATAAAGTACAAACCCGGCCTTATACCTCCATTCTACGCCGACATGCCGGCAAACATAGAAGCAATACAGGTCTCCGAGCTGAAATATCTTGACGCCTACGACAAACACCCCTTTAAAACCGACGTCGAATATTTTTTCAGGTCTGTATGGAATATAGCTATCCATAAAGCCCGCAGCAATTAGCAGAAAAAACAATTATTACAGATACCTTACAATAAGGTCGGATAATAATCTGCCAGTTGGTCTTGTTTGTAGTATTCATAAAAAATACTTACTTTCGCAGTAAATTAAAAATCTTACCTATGGTTGAGAAGACAAGATACACGGATGATGAGCTTGAGGAATTCAAACAGATTATACTCGCAAAGCTGGATAACGCCAAGAGAGACTACGAAACACTTAAATCAAGCATAACACACGAAGAAAGCAATGACACCATGGATACATCTCCTACTTTCAAAGTGCTTGAAGAGGGAGCTACTACGCTGTCGAAAGAAGAAGCAGGACGCCTTGCGCAACGCCAGCTCAAGTTTATACAGCACCTGCAGGCCGCTTTAATAAGAATAGAAAATAAAACTTATGGGGTGTGCCGCGAAACAGGCAAACTCATTTCAAAAGAAAGGCTCAGGGCTGTGCCTCATGCTACGTTAAGCATGGACGCAAAGATGAAGCAGAAATAATCTGTTCCGTTAAGTAAAAATTGCTAATGCCTCTCTTGGAGTAATGTGAATATCGCGCTTGTTATGACTGTATGCTGTTCCGGTTTTTTTGAGATCCGTGATACAGGTCGTATTTCAAAAACATACATTCATTTGCTCCGTTCATCAAAACATGTTTTTCAGATGGCTTGAGGCCTATTCTTTTCAGAGCTTCCCTGTTCGACGACAGTATCCAGGCCGTGTATCCTTCAAAGCCGTGTTTCAGTCTGGTGCCTGTCTGCGCATACAGCGAATCAATGTCGGCAGGATTGAGGCGTAGCCCGTAGGGCGGATTAATCATCAGTGTGCCCTTATTGTCGGGAGCTGTTATGTCGTTAAAATCTGCAGTTTCTACTGCAATGTCGTTCTCAAGTCCTGCATTGCGTATATTAATTATCGAGTTGTTTACGGCTTCCTGCGCAATGTCGCTTCCCGAAATCCTTACTTTCAAATCAACAATACCGGCTTCGCATTCCTGCTTTATCTGTTGAAACAAATTGCTGTCGTAGTTATTCCATTTCTGAAAGCCAAATGATTTTCTGAATCTCCCCGGCGGAATTTTTCTTGCAATAAGTGCCGCTTCAACGGGTATTGTGCCCGAGCCGCACATTGGGTCGATGAGAGGTTCGGTTCCGTTCCAGCCACTTATGAGCAACATTCCTGCGGCAAGCGATTCGTTGAGCGGGGCTTCGGCAAAGGCCTGCCGGTAGCCTCTTTTAAAGAGCGGATCGCCCGACGAGTTAAGCGACACGGTTACATTTACGCCGCTGATATGCAGGTTTACATTTATGTCGGGATTAGCGGTATTTACCGATGGCCTGATACCTGTTTTTTCACGGAAGCGGTCGGCTATGGAATCTTTAAGGGTAAGGCCGGCATAGCCCGAATGGTTGAACAGCGGCGAGTTGACAACGGCGGTTATGGAAAAGGTCGATTTTGAGTGCATGAAGTTTTCCCATTGAATAGACTTGCATGTTGTGTAAAGATCTTCCTTTGTTCTTATTCTGAATTCCTTTACCTGCATCAGAACAGACAGCGCCGTTCTGGTGCAGTAGTTTGCCCTGTACAGCATTCCGGTGTTGCCTTCAAAGATAACTGCGCGATTGGCAATTGCAATATTTACAGCTCCGAGGCTGCGCAATTCGTCTGACAATACTTTTTCAAGGCCAAACAGTGTTTTTGCTATCAGTTTCATTGCTGTCTGTTTCCGAGCAGTTCGTTGTACGTTTTTTCATCGGATATTACCTGAAGGGCTTTTTCAACTGTCTTGTCGTTCTGGTATATTATCTGAAAATATTCGGATGTTTGCCACAGGTTCATCGACACAAGGCCTTTCAGGATTAGCAGTATTTCTTCTTTTGAGGTGTTGAATTGAGTGTCGTCGTATTTAACGCCTTCAGCTTCGCCTTTGGCAATAAAGTCTTTTATGTCTTCCTCCGAAAACCGGAAGTTATCTTTAAAGTCATCGAACACTTTGTAGTTGCCGGTTATTTGTGCACGGTTCCTGTCGAAATATTCGAGCGCAAAGGTGTTGAACAGGTTTTTGCCGGCCAGTCGGCGCATGTATTGTGTATCGTATGTTGTGTCGATGGCTACAAACACGTCGGGGGTTATGCCGCCGCCGCCATATACGGTTCGTTTGTTTACCAGTGTGCTGTATTTAAGCGTATCGGGTATGCGTATGCTGTCGGCTGAAAGCATTTCACCGTCGGTATATCGTTTAAAGAAGTTTTCCATGTATTTGTCGTATCCGCTGTCGTAGGGGCTTTGAATTGAGCGTCCCGACGGGGTGTAGTATCGTGCTATTGTAAGCCTTATCATCGAGCCGTCGGTAAGGTTAAAGCCGTTTTGCACCAGGCCTTTGCCGAATGTGCGCCGGCCTATTATAACTCCTCTGTCCCAGTCTTGCAGGGCGCCCGAAAGTATTTCGCTGGCCGAAGCCGAGTTTTCATCGGTAAGTACAACAACTCTTGCAGATGCAAGGTTGCCGTTTCCGCTGGATCCGTAGTTTTGCCGTGCTGTTTTCCTTCCCGACAGGTAAACAAGCAGTTTCCGGTCGGCAAAGAATTTCCCGGCAATCTGTGTGGCGGCAAGCATGTAGCCTCCGCCGTTGCTTCTGAGGTCGAGAACAAGGTGCTGCATGTTTTCTGCCTGCAGTTTGGTTACGGCTGTCGAAAACTCTTCTTCGGTTGTTGCTGCAAACTTGTTGAGTTTTATGTAGCCTACTTCTGCGTTGAGCATGTATGCCGCATCGAGGCTGTTGATGGGTATCTTGTCGCGTATAATAACAAAGTCGAGGAGTTCCTTTTGGCCTCGCCGGTAAACCGATACGTTTACTTTTGTGCCTCTGGCGCCCATAAGTTTTTTCCTTACGGCCGATGTTGTGATGCCGATTCCTGCCACCTGTTCTCTGTTTATCTGAACAATTCTGTCGCCGGCTCTGAGCCCTACTTTTTCGGAAGGGCCTCCTGCAACCGGTTCAACTACAAGTATCGTGTCGCGCAGTATGTTAAACTGTATTCCTATTCCGTCGAAGTTGCCGTTAAGGGGTTCATTCATTTCCTTAACGTCTTCTGCCGATATGTATGTTGAATGGGGGTCGAGGCTTCTCAGCATTTCAACAATGGCTTTTTCGGTAAGCTGCTTCAGGTTGGCTGTATCTACATAGTATGAGTCGATCAGCCCAAGTGTACGGCCAAACTTGAAGATATCTTCATTCATTGCCTGCTGCGGCAAAACATGCAGGGGAACCGCAATGGTTGCCAGGAATGTTATAAATATGGATACAAGATGCTTTTTCATGCGCTGTGTTTGATGTGTGTAAGTGTTATTCCCATTCAATTGTTGAGGGTGGTTTTGAGCTTATGTCGTAAACTACGCGGTTGATTCCTTTTACTTTGTTAATGATTTCGTTCGATATGCCGCCCAGAAATTCATAGGGCAGGTGCGACCAGTCGGCGGTCATTGCGTCGGTAGATGTTACTGCCCTTAGTGCCACGGCGTTTTCATAGGTCCGTTCGTCGCCCATTACGCCTACTGTTTTCACGGGAAGGAGTATTACGCCGGCTTGCCATACTTTGTCGTACAGTCGGCTTTTCTTCAGCCCTTCAATAAATATATCGTCGGCTTCTTTCAGTATTGCGAGCCTTTCGCGGGTAATGGCGCCCAGTAGCCTTATTGCAAGGCCGGGGCCGGGGAACGGGTGCCGCTGCAGGATAAAATCGGGCAGGCCAAGCGATGCGCCAACTTTCCTTACTTCGTCTTTGAACAGCGGCCTGAGCGGTTCAACAACTTTCAGGTTCATCTTTTCGGGCAGGCCGCCTACGTTGTGATGCGATTTTATCATTGCCGACGGTCCGTTTACGGACATCGATTCTATTACATCGGGATAGATGGTGCCTTGTGCAAGCCATTTTACGTCTTTTATCTTTCCGGCTTCCTGTTCAAATACTTCAATGAAAACACGGCCTATGGTTTTGCGTTTCTTCTCGGGGTCGCTTATGCCTTCCAGCTCGCCGAGGAAACGGTCAACGGCATTAACGCCCTTAACGTTGAGGCCGAGGCCAAGGTATGAATCCATTACTTTTTCAAATTCGTTCTTCCTTAACAGCCCGGTATCGACAAATATGCAGGTGAGGTTGCTGCCTATGGCTTTGTGAAGCAGGAATGCCACAACCGACGAATCGACGCCGCCCGAGAGGCCGAGAATTACTTTGTCGCCGCCAAGACTTTCCCTGAGGCTGGCGATGGTGGCGCCGGCAAACGATTCGGGTGTCCATGCCTGGCTGCATTTGCATATTCCGGCAACGAAGTTTTTGAGTATCTTCTGCCCGTCGGTGGTGTGATATACTTCGGGGTGAAACTGGATGCCCCATGTGTTTTCGCCGTCAATTTTAAAGGCTCCTGCCTCAACGCTGTCGGTTGAGCCGATTATTTCATAGCCGCAGGGAATGTTTGTAATTGTGTCGGAGTGCGACATCCACACTTGCGTTCCGGCGGCAACTCCGTTAAGGAGGGCGTCGCTGCTTTTAACAAATGTAAGGTTGGCGCGGCCGTATTCTCTGTGTTCCGACGGCTGCACTTCGCCGCCATGGGTGTGCACAAGGTGCTGGGCTCCGTAGCATATTCCGAGAACCGGGATGTGCCCTTTTACGGCTGCAAGGTCGGGAACGGGGGCTGCCGCGTCTTTTACCGACGAGGGGCTGCCCGATAAAATAACGCCCTTAACGCCTGGGTCGGGGGCCGGGAAGTTATTAAAGGGGTAAATTTCGCAATAAACATTAAGTTCTCTTACCCGTCGGGCTATCAGCTGCGTGTATTGAGAGCCGAAATCCAGAATGAAAATTTTTTCCTGCAAGTTGATTTTGTTTAAATTGATTATGATTTAAATACAGATAATTCTTCTTTGTGCAATGGCTGTTGAATGCTCAGCATCAATAATGCCGCAAATGTATAAAATATACATTATTTATATTGTTGCTTTTCTGAAATTTATTTTGAAAAGGCAGTGCGCTGTTCCTCTTTGCAGTTGCGGCCCGGCCACTGCGCCGGTGCTTGCAGGCATGGTTGTGATACACCTTCACAGCATGCTGTGATACACCATCACCACATGCTGTGATACACCCTCACAGCATGCTGTGAGGCACCCTCACACGGTGCTGTGTAAAGTAACGGTGGAGGTGTTGCGGCGGTTTGCAGTTCAGTCAACAAGAACGGCAAGCCCTTTAAGATATTCGCCTTCGGGATGGTATATGCTTACCGGATGGTCGGGTGGCTGCGTGAGCTGATACATTATACGCACGTTTCGTCCGGTATTGGCTGCCGCTGCAAAAACCGACTTGCGAAATTCTTCTCTCGAAACCGCCTGCGAGCACGAAAATGTAAACAGCATGCCGCCTGCCCTTATGCTTTTGAGGGCTTTCATGTTCAGCTTTTTATATCCCTGAAGCGCATTGTCGAGGGCGCTGCTGTGCTTTGCAAATGCGGGAGGGTCGAGTATTATAAGGTCGTATTTGTCGTTGATGCTGTTGAGGTAGTCGAATGCATCGTGCCTGAACGACTGGTGGCGTTTGTCGTTGCCATAGTTGAGCCTTATGTTTTCGTCGGCCAGCGCTGTTGCCGCAGCCGAACTGTCAACAGTGTGTACGAGTTCTGCATTTTTCATGGCATATACCGAAAAGCCGCCGGTATATCCAAACATGTTCAATACCTTTTTTCCGGCGCTCAGTTCGCCAAGCAGCCTGCGGTTGTTGCGCTGGTCGATGAAAAAGCCGGTTTTCTGCCCGCCAACCCAGTCGATGCTGAACCTGAATCCGTTTTCGGTAACAGTTGCCGGTTCGGAATGGCCAACAAGGTATTCATCTTTCATGTCTGCTGCGGCGCTGTGCAGCGCAGAGCTGCTTTTGTCATACACCGCCTTTATGTTAATGCCGGGCAGGCCTGCAACTACATTGGCAATGCGGTGGCGTATGTTGTAGAACCCCATGGAATGGCACTGCATTACGGCCACGCCGTTGTAATAGTCGATAACGAGGCCGGGCAACCCGTCGCCTTCGCCGTGCACAAGCCTGAAAACATTGAGGTCGGGCGACACCGATATCCCCGCCGCGCGGCGGCAGGCTATGGCATTGCTTATTTGCCTGCTGAAAAAATCATCGTCTGCTTCCGTTTCGTTAAACGACAGGATGCGTACGGCAATTGTTCCGCGGTTGTAGTGTCCCGAAGCAAGGAAGTCGCCGTGGTTGTCGAAAACATCAACCATATCTCCGTTGGCCGGATTGCCGCTCATGCCCTTTATGGCTCCCGAAAATATCCATGGATGAAAGCGCTTTACCGATTTCTCCTTCCCCGATTTAAGAACCAGCTTTATTCTTTCCATAGCGTTTGTTTTAACCTGCTTCTTTCATCAGTTTAGTGTATATTTCGTGGCACACCCAGGCGTCGGTAGCGGCATAAATCTGCTGCGCCCGGGTAAGCTGTTCTGCTTCCCAGTTGGTTACCTGCTGTGTTTTCGATATTCTGAATCCGAGCACAATGGCGGCAAGCTTTTTAAGCCCGGAGCTTTCGATACCAAACTTTTTCACAAACGGTTGCAGGTCGATAAAACCGGCTGGAGTAAACTTCCTGACTCCCGACAGGAAGCGCAAATCGTCGTGCAGCGCCACACCGGCCTTTATAATCGAGCTGTCCGACAGAATTTTCAGCAGGCCTTCCGGCAGGCCAATCCGGTTAATCCTTATCAGCACGGCAAAGGTAGCCGTTGAAAGCTGAACAAGCGATACACTGTTGTGGTGGCCTTTCTTAAACACCGGCCGCGTTTCGGTGTCGAAGCCAAGCAGCTTCTCGCCGGCAAGCCTCGGCATGGCCGCCTCGAAGGCTTCCATGCTGTCAACAACAGCTATTTCGCCCTTAAACCACGAAAGGCTGTATGCGGCAATCTCCTCAGGCGTAATATTGGCGCTATACTCTCTTGTTTCCATTGCCGTCTTTCTCTTTTTCAACCGCCTGTATCTCTTCGCCCGAATATATGAAACTGTGTATTGCCCTCAGCGAGTTTACAAGCTTCTGCCCCCACAGGCTCTCGAAGTTAAGCCTGCACTCCCAAACGGCATCATTCATCACCTCCTGCGAGCCGGTTTGGTAAAGCAGAAGGAAGTCTTTAATATCCTGATAAATATCGGCCATGTTTTCGGAAATGGAAGCAACCAGTGCGCTTCCCTCTTCGGCAGCCCTTATGTCGAACACCTCTATGTAATCGTCGGCTGTGCCAAACTTCCTGCAGAGCAGTGCTCTTGCCTGCTCCCACCGGGCTTCGGTAACAAACTTTTCATTGCCGTCGTCAAAATACGGCTGCACCGCCGGCAGAAGCGACGCCTTTATATACATCATCGGCAATATCCTCTGCAGTATTTTAAGCAAATCGCCGCCCTGCAGTTCGTCTGCACGTTCAACATACTTGCAGAATTCATTCGCAACAGCCACAAACTCGACAACGCTTCGCGAATAAACAGGTTTCAGATTCTCTCTCATCAGTATTTTATGAAATACAACATGCAAAAGTAGTTATTTACCCCTCAATATCTTCCCATCCGTCGAAACTCTCAATCTCCGATATCAGCAAGTCCAAAAACATTCTGACAGGCTTGTCGGCCATCATTTTCATTACCGGATTAAGATATGCCGACAGGTTGATGCTGATTTTAGACGGCTCGGTGTCATTGCCGCTTAACCCGACCGTAACCGTAAAATCTATATTGCCAGACGCATTTCCCCGATAAACAACCTTGCCTGTTTCTTCCTTTTCGGCCAGCCTCACGCCAACCTTCCCCAGCATGGCTACATTGAAGCTGCATGATTCTCTGTCGGCCTGCCAGTCGGCTATACTGTTGCTGTTTGCAAACCTGCCGAAATTCCTGAAGTCGGTTATAAAGGCGTACGCCCTGTTAACTCCGCATTTCAGACTGCCCTGCCGGCTCTCGTAATTTGATAAGACAGCCATATTATTTCCCCCATGCTGATGGATTAAGCCGCCACTGTTTAAGCGTTTCAACATCGGCCTGGCCTAAGTAACCGGTTTCTGCGGCCGTTTCCAGCAGTGTAGAATATCTGCAGAGAACATCAAGCCTGCAACCCTCAGATGCAAATACGTCTGATGCAACCTTAAACTCGTAGGTAAAAATAGCTGCCATGCCCAGTGGCTCGCAGCCAGACTCTTTCAACGCCTTAAAGGCCTTCAGGCTACTACCTCCGGTTGATATCAGGTCTTCAATAATTACCGTCTTTTGCCCGGGCCTGTAATATCCCTCTATCTGGTTGCCCAGTCCGTGCGCCTTCGCCTCTGCTCTTGCATACACAAAAGGCAGGTTAAGCTTATCGGCAACAAGCGCACCGTGAGCTATCGCTCCGGTAGCCACTCCTGCAATCAGCTCTGCCTGCGGATATAATTCTCTGATAAGTTCGGCAAAAGAGCCACTGATAAAGCTTCTGACCTCGGGAAACGAGAGCGTTTTACGGTTATCGCAATATATGGGCGATTTCCATCCCGACGCCCACGTAAAAGGATTTGACGGTTGCAATTTAATTGCCTTAATTTGCAGGAGATATTCGGCGGTTTTTTTAGCAAATCTATCCATTCTGTTATGTATAAAATTTATTTCGACAACAGGTTCATTACCCTGAGCGATGAACCCGACAGGCTGCAAAAGTATGATTTATTCCATAAATTCATCAACACTGCCGAATTATATAATTTAATTTCCGGTTTCCAGACCAGTGCAGCCATACAAAACATCAACATATACAGCGGCAACATAAAACACCTGTGGAAAATATTCCGCATCTATTTCAGCGAAACACCGGCAGCAGGAGGTTTCGTCAGGCATTCGAGCGGCAGACACCTTTTTATTGAAAAAAGAGGCAGGTTAGACCTTCCCAAAGGCCACAAGGAACCCGATGAAAACGCCGAAAGCTGCGCTATGAGAGAAGTTGCTGAAGAATGCGGGTTATCGGGGCACTACATAATAAAGCCTCTCAGGACAACCTTCCACACCTACACCGCGGAAGGTGTTTTGCACCTGAAAAAAACCAGCTGGTTCCTTATGGGATACGACGGCGACATGACTGCAATACCGCAGGCCGAAGAAGGAATAACAAACGTCCTGTGGCTTTTGCCCGACGAGTTTGGCAGCATGAAAAATACCATCTGGCCATCGCTTATGGATGTGCTCAATCCTTTCATGGCAAATGCGCAAAACCTTCTGTAAGCCAATACCCATTTTCCCAAGATGCAAAAATGAACATAATTTGCTGATTTACTACGCTTTTTTGCTTTGTATTGCTTCCTGTCCGGTGGCTGAAAAGGCATCAAAAAGCACAGTTGGGCAAAAGTTCCGTGGCCAAACTATGCACCGAAACCGCAAAAACAGATAAAACGGTGTAAGTATCTAATTTACTGTCGATAAATTCTTCGATATACACCTCGTTGCAAGCAGTAAAAAAGCAGAAAATTGTGTATTTGGGAATCCTTTCCGTTACGAATGCGTTACCTGTTTAGGTGGTTACTCCCTGTTCAAATAACGCTTCTACCGTGAAAGAAAAAGAATTTCCGCCTGTTTTGATGACAGTGCCGGTGATGTGCAGGCTTTTTGCTCAAATACGATTTCTTATTCACTGAATCACAATTATTTACACATTGTTTGCCTCCAAACGATTATGAATACAATCGGACAGTTACGCAGAATCATAAAGATAGCCATCAACAACGGGCAACTGCGCAATGACCCGTTTATTGGCTACGAGTTTATAACATCGTCTATTGTTCCCAAATCCCTGACATCCGCAGAATTGAAGAAACTGATGAAACCCTCATGACGTGCTAAGACGCCAAAGAGGATGTAAATGTGAGATCGTCGCTATCTTTGTGGGCACAATCCACTAACATCGACAGCATGGAACAGATAGCATTCGGTCGTG
>JAITVX010000186.1 GCA_031285575.1 Bacteroidales bacterium | reverse complement strand
CGTGCACCTCCGAAGACCATGCGTGCACTTCCGAAGACCAAACATCGGCCTTCCGGAAGAGTCTGTTCACCGAACTGTGTCAGAGATACAACTCTTTGGAATGAACTGTTGACGGCATTACCTTTTTGTACGTTGCCTCTATATCGTTAACTATTTACGACTTTTTGATGTTGTTCTTATAAATAAAACTAACTTTGTGGCGGTTTTGTAAATTTTAACTATACTGTAAAATGAGTATTATAAATAACATACTTGGAATTTTTCTCGGAAACAAGTACGAACGCGACCTGAAGGAAATCAATCCATATATCGATAAAATACACGCCGAGTATCGGAAACTGCAGGAACTGTCGAACGACAGTCTCCGCGAGCAGACCGACGAAATAAGAAAAGAAATAAAAAGCCAACTCGATGCCGACGAAAAGGAAATTGTTTCGCTGAGGGAAAAAGCTGAAAACGAGGAAGACATCAATAAAAAAGAAGATATATATAACCAGATAGACAAGAAAGAAAAGTACATTAACGAAAAGCTTGAAACAGTACTCGACAACCTTGTTCCCAGGGCTTTTGCCATTGTGAAGGAAACGGCAAGGCGCTTTAAGGAAAACTCAACGCTGGAAGTTACTGCAAGAGACTGCGACCGCAACCTGGCTGCCGTGCGCGAAAGCATTACCGTCAACGGAAACACAGCCTGCTGGAAAAATACGTGGACCGCCGGCGGCAACGCGATAGCCTGGGATATGGTTCATTACGACGTTCAGCTAATAGGCGGAGTAGCACTTCATAAAGGAAAAATAGCCGAAATGGGAACCGGAGAGGGAAAGACCCTTGTCGCCACCCTGCCTGTATTTATAAACGCCCTTGCCGGACGCGGCGTACATATTGTTACGGTAAACGACTACCTGTCGAAAAGAGACTCTGAATGGATGGGGCCGATATACGAGTTCCACGGGCTTACGGTTGACTGCATCGACAGGCATCAGCCCAATTCGCCCGAAAGACGCAGGGCTTATAATGCCGACATCACCTTTGGCACAAACAACGAATTCGGCTTCGACTACCTTAGAGACAACATGGCAATTAACCCCGAAGACCTTGTTCAGCGAAAGCATCACTATGCCATTGTTGACGAAGTTGACTCGGTTCTGATCGACGATGCGCGTACCCCCCTCATAATCTCAGGCCCTACCGCAAAAAGCGACACCTCACAGTTTGACGAATTCAAGCCCAAAGTAGATAAGCTTGTAACGGCACAGAAGCGCCTCGTTAACCAGATACTTGCCGACGCGAAAAAACTGATTGGCGAAGGAAAAAACGAAGAAGGCGGCATGCTGCTGCTTAGAGCATATAAAGGACTTCCGAAAAACGGCGCCCTTATAAAATACCTTAGCGAAGAAGGAAACCGGTCGCTGCTTCAGAAAACGGAAAACTTCTACATGCAGAACAATAACAGGGAGATGCCTAAAGTTACCGACGAGCTCTACTTTATTATTGATGAAAAGGCAAATTCAATTGAACTTACCGACAAGGGGCTCGACCTGGTATCGACATCTGTTGAAGACAGCAGCTTTTTTATACTCCCCGACGTGGGAACAAAAATAGCCGACATAGAAAAATCGGATATGACGGAAGGCGAAAGGCTGACGGCAAAAGACGAACTGCTGCAAGACTTCTCGGTTAAATCGGAAAGGGTGCACACAATGACCCAGCTGCTGAAAGCATGGACGCTGTTTGACCGCGACACCGAGTATGTGGTTATCGACAACAAGGTTAAGATAGTTGACGAACAAACCGGGCGAATACTTGAAGGCCGCCGCTACTCCGACGGGCTGCATCAGGCAATAGAAGCCAAGGAAAACGTAAAAGTGGAAGCTGCAACGCAAACCTACGCAACAATTACGCTTCAGAACTACTTCAGGATGTACCACAAACTTGCCGGCATGACCGGAACCGCCGAAACAGAAGCCGGCGAATTATGGAACATATACAAGCTCGACGTTGTGGTAATACCTACCAACAAGCCAGTTATAAGAGCCGACAGGGAAGATTTGGTTTACAAAACCAAACGCGAGAAATACAATGCAATAATTGACGAAATATCGGAACTGAACAAACTCGGACGCCCTGTACTTGTGGGAACAACCTCTGTTGAAATATCCGAACTGCTTAGCCGAATGTTAAAGATGAAAGGGCTGAAACACAATGTTCTTAATGCCAAACTTCATCAGAAAGAAGCCGATATTGTTGCTGAAGCCGGAAAATCGGGAACAATAACAATTGCAACCAACATGGCAGGAAGGGGAACCGATATTAAACTGTCGGAAGAAGTCAAGAAAGCCGGGGGACTGGCCATAATAGGAACCGAAAGGCACGAATCGAGAAGGGTTGACAGGCAGCTGCGTGGACGGTCGGGACGCCAGGGCGACCCCGGTTCCTCACAGTTTTTCGTATCTCTTGAAGATGAACTGATGCGCCTCTTCGGGTCGGAGCGCATAGCCGGAATAATGGACAGACTGGGGCTGAAAGACGGTGAGATGATTCAACACTCGATGATTACAAAATCTATTGAACGCGCACAGAAAAAGGTGGAAGAAAACAACTTCGGAATAAGAAAACGGCTGCTTGAATACGACGACGTAATGAATGCCCAGCGCGAAGTTATCTACACCAAGCGGAAACATGCGCTGCTTGGCGAAAGGCTTGGTGTTGACATTGCCAATATGATGTACGATATTACCGAAAGTCTTGTTGAAACATACCATGGCAATGCCGATTTTGAAGGATTCGATTTCGATTTGATACGTTCGTTTTCAATAGACTCACCGGTGCGTGAGGCAGGCTTTGCCGACATGAAACCTGCTGACATAGCCGAAAAGGTTTATGCCAAGGTAATGGACACATACAGGCGAAAAGTTGAATCGATATCACAGCAGGCCTATCCTGTTTTAAAAGACGTATATGAACGCATGGGGCATCAGTATGAAAATGTTGTTGTGCCTGTTTCCGACGGCGTGAAAGTATATCAGGTTGTTACAAACCTTAAAGCAACAGTTGAATCGGAAGGCAGGGAACTTGCAAAAGCCTACGAAAAAACAGCCGTCCTTGCCACAATTGACGACTCGTGGAAAGAACACCTCCGAGAAATGGACGATCTCAAACAGTCGGTGCAGAACGCCACCTACGAACAGAAAGACCCTCTGCTTATATATAAGTTTGAATCTTTCGACCTGTTTAAAACAATGCTTACGCGGGTAAACAGGGAAGTGGTTAGCCTGCTTATGAAAGGCCACATACCAAGGCAGGAGCCCGACAATGTCCGCGAAGCACAGCGCAGACGCCAAGCCGACATGAGTAATCTTAAAGCGTCGAAAGGCGATTTTTCGCAGTACAGCAGCTCAGGAGGAGGCGCAGCCAGCCAGCGCCCGGAACCAGTAAGAGTTGAAAAAAAGGTTGGACGCAATGATCCGTGTCCATGTGGCAGCGGCAAAAAATACAAACACTGCCACGGAGCACAACAGAGTGCAGTACCGTTGTAACTTGTTATTATCTGAAAACCGTGCCATCTGCTTTCTATAATGCGCCGTGTATATGCGGCAGCACTTCAAAGTGATTTAAAAATTCTGGCATGTTGTATGAGACACACAACTCCCTGTATTCATTCAAGAGTTGTTCGTTGAACGGAACACCTTTATCTTTCCTGTGAAGCCATGTTTCATATTCTTTTTCACCGGCTGTATAAATGCGACTTTGTCCCGGCATTTTTTTCGAGGCACGCAGTTCTCTTAAAATATCTCCGGTTGTTTTTTTAAAGTCGGCCGGATCAGTGAATGCGCTGATGTTTATGGCTATAAAGAAATGACCAAGGGGGTAGGGAACCTTTTTTCCGTCTTTTTTGCCAAGCAGCATCCGCATAAATGCGCCCTGCTGAAGGGCAGATGAGAGTATTTCTACAACTGTGGCATAGCCGTAGCCCTTGTATCCGCCTGTTGTGTCGCCAATTCCTCCAAGCGGAGCGAGAGCGGCACGGTCTGACGAAAGTTTGTTGAGCGCTTCGCAGGCATCGGTTACAGGGGCGCCGGTTTCGTCAACCACCCAACTTCCGGGCATCTCTTTCCCTTCGCGGGCATACAGTTCTATCTTGCCACGCTGGGTTATTGAAGTTGCACAGTCGAGCAGGAATGGAAACGGTTCATCGGTGGGCATTCCGAAGGTCATAGGATTAGTACCCAGCATGTTTTCCGTTCCGAAAGTGGGGGCAATCGATGGCCTGGCGTTTGTTCCGGTGATGCCAATCATGTTTTCCATTACGGCCATCATAGGGTAGTATCCTGCGAAGCCGTAGTGGGTCGAATTACGTACGGCAACCATTCCCATTCCGTACGTTCTGGCTTTGTCGATGGCCATTTTCATTGAGTTGAAGCCAATAACATGTCCCATTCCGTTGTGGCCGTCGATAACAGCGGTAGCAGGGCTTTCGCGTACTGTCTCAAAACTTGTTACCGGGTTTAGTATTCCGTCATTTATTCTGTCGAGGTAAATAGGTTTTAGTCTGTTAACCCCATGCGAGTCGAGTCCGTATTTGTCGGCGCTCACCAGCACGTCGCAAACCGTTCGGGCATCATTTGCCGGAACACCTGCCTTAACAAGTATTTTACTTATAAATTCTTCAATAATACTGAACTGTATATACTTCTGTTTCATTGTATCTAATTTAGATGTTTTAATGACAGATACAAATGTAGTGTTTTTTTTGAGCTGCAGCTGTTATATTGCCGGGCTATTGTTAAAAACTGCATATATGTGTGTAAAATATTTCAAGTCTTAGTTAAGTCTGCGTTCTTGAAATGAAAAAATGGGCAGGTATTTTGAAAATATCCATTTGTAGCACGATTACGATAATTGTCTGGCTTGTATTTTCGTTTTGTGGTCTTTTTCTGCGTAACTTTATACAGCTTCCTTAATGGTCGAGAAGTGCACGAATCACCTCGCCTTAAATGTTTTCACAACGGAATAATTCTTATTGTGATTTGCTTATCAAAATACACATCTAAAATCCATGAAAAGCAGAGTAGGGCGAGAAGAGGGCAAGCGAAGTCGCAACGCAACAAATTAAAAATATTTATTAGACTTTATATAAGATGTTATCCAAAACTCAAGTTGAAAGAAACTCCATCTGCTCAAAAATGGCATAGTACCGCTCGTCAATACTTTTTCCTCCTGTGTCCGGCGGGCTTCCGTCAGTTGCCTTTCCGCATCCAGCAAGCGATTGGTGAGTTCGCTTTTTTGTGCGATATGTTGTTGTTGCAGGTTTTTGTAATCCGACAGGCTTATTTCCGCCAATAAA
>JAITVX010000185.1 GCA_031285575.1 Bacteroidales bacterium | reverse complement strand
CGTAATGCTTAACGGCACCGACTTCTACAGCACCCTAAGAAACAAACTGATGTGGGGCATGGACCGGAGAAACTGAGCCGGCGCCCGGGAATAAACTGCCTGTTTTTATATTACAGATTTTAACTACCGGCTTGTATTACCAAATAACAGAACATAATCTCTCTTTCTTGCGCCGGCAACAAGCTTTTCGGGGACAAGCTTCCAGTTGTTGAGCGCTTCAGGTGTAATTTCTTTTTGGGCTTTTATGTATTCAATCATATAATATCGCAAATCGCGGTCGGTTGAGGTTACTACTCTTTTCATCAGGTCTTCCTTATGTATGCCTGCGCCACGGGTAAGGTGGCCGCCGCCGCCGTTTCCACGGTAGGAGTTTATTGCAACTCTGTAATGTTTCCTGGTTTCAAACGGGGCTCCGCCGGTCATTCCTGTAATGGCTACCCGTGAACCTTCGGGTTTTGTTATATCAACAGTATAATCGATTCCTGCAGCCGATTCAAAATTATATGCAGGAGTTTGCAGCCATGCCTTACCGTTCTGCAATTCTATTTTACCGTTTTTGTCGGTTCTGAATCTGAGGGCATGGTCGTCTGCCGTTTTTATAGTATTAAACCAGCCTGCGTATGAGTATTCGAGAATTTTTTTTATTTCTTCACCCGATAATACCATGGTATATAGCATATTTTCATATTTATACAGCTTGAACATGTCGCTGACCGTAATTGCCCCTTCAGGTATCTCAACGTCAAACGACAGAGGTGCAGCAAATGATATGTCGGCTTCCGTTATTTCAAGCTGAAGCCTGTGAATCATATCGACAAATGCAGATGAACCGAAATACGAGTCGCGCGAGGTTATTGTCTGCGATGAGCTTCCAATAACTTCATCTACATAGGCGGCTGTCTGTTCGTGGCTCGACCTGAACTTATTTACAAACCCGGTATCGGGCGCATAGCCGGCGGTTTTCAGTATTCTGCCTTCAAGGTGTTTTGTGTATTTGCGCAGTTTTTTATCCCATTGCAGTTTAATGTCGGCCTGTGCAATATTCATTGCGTGGCTGCCGGCGTTGAGTATAAGTGTTGTATCGCCTGCAATGTTTACTATTTTTTCGTTTGCGACCTTGTGATCGTGTCCTGTAAAAATCAAGTCAAATCCAGGAATACTGTATGCAATAGCTTCGGCTCCTTCTTCATGCGCGGTGTTGTTGCCGGCTTCAGAGGCTAAGCCATTCCATCCGGTATGAAACAGGCCTACAATAAGGTCGGGGTTTTCGGCCTGGATAACCGGCATCCATTTCTGCGCTGCATCGTATAAATTCACAAATTCGATTCCTGTATATAGTTCTTCGGGCAGTGTGTTGTTTATAACTGTTGTTACAAGTCCTAAAACGGCAATCTTCAAATCGTTTCTTTTGATGATATGGTATGGTTTGAAGTATGGATTTCCCGATTTTACATCAACTGCATTGGCAGCAAGCATGGGGAAGTTGTAATTTTTTCTGATTCTGTCGTAAACAGCGTGGCCTGTTTCCACGTCATGATTGCCAACGGAAACAGCATCGTATTTCATGAAATTCATGGCTTCCGGAAGCAAGTGCGGCAACAGGGTGTCGACAAAATTATAGTAATATACCTCCGGTTGTCCCTGCAGGTTATCGCCATTATCCAATAAAACAACAGATTTTTTTGCCTCTCTTTCCTGCCTGACATACGCATATATTGAAGCAAGAGATGAGCCGGCATCCTTTTTTTCAATGTAGTCATAAGGTAAAATAAATCCGTGAATATCTGTCGTTTCAATAAAACTTATTTCTTTTATCCCCGGCTCTGAACATGCCGCGAGCAACACAGAAGCAGCCAGAAACAGTTTAGTAATACCAATGTGCTTTTTCATATTCATATCCATACTGCGTTTTTAAGGTTACAAAGGTAATCATTTTTACATAGCTCCTATTCCATAGTGCACAGAAATAGTGTTTTTTATCTTAACACAACCTGGCGCTTCATTTAAAAATTTTTATTTGTTATCAGAGGTGTTTTATTACTTTTGTCTCCGTAAAACCATTTTATATGCTACGGAAATCAGCGTTCCTTATATATCTGTTCATACAGCTTATCGTTACTCAGGCAAATGCGCAGATTTTTGCCCCTGTAATCTGGGAGTTCAGTTATGAAAAAGCAGGCGACAGCCGGTTCGATATTGTAATGACTGCAACCATCGACACGGGGTCGCACATTTACGGTATGGAAGTTCCAGAGGACGGCCCCATTCCTACTACATTCAGCTTTGACACGCCCGAAAGCTACAGTCTCGAAGGAGCCGTAAGGGATTCGCCCCCGGCCGTTGAAAAAATGGATGAAGCCTTTGGATTTAGAATCAAAACATACAGCAATAAAGTCGAGTTCAGGCAGAGAATCACAGCGTCTGTACCGACATTTATAGTAAATGGATCTGTAAACTTTATGGCATGCAGCAACTCAATGTGCACTCCTCCTAAAGATGTGGAGTTTTCCATAGAAATAACCGGTAACACACAGCCTGCAAAAGAAAGCCTCCTTGCATTTTTCTTCGTCTCGTTAATTGCGGGGCTTGCCGGAGCCATAACTCCATGCGTGTATCCGATGATACCTTTGACGGTTGCCTTCTTTTCGCGCGGAGCGGATAACAGGCGGAGGGCTGTTAGTCGCGCAATCGTTTTCGGGCTGTCGATAATAATGATATACACCCTGCCCGGCATAATAGTATCCCTGACCGGTGCAGGGGCGGGATTTACAAACAGTATCAGCACTCACTGGGTTCCGAATGCAATATTTTTTATGCTTTTCATAACGTTTGCCGCATCGTTTTTTGGAGCGTTTGAGATTACACTGCCAGGCAGATGGGTTTCTGCCGTCGACTCCAAAGCCAACAGGGGTGGAATATCAGGAGCATTCTTCATGGCCCTAACAACGGTAACGGTGTCATTCTCATGCACAGGACCTATCGTTGCGCCACTGCTCATGGAAGCGGCTGCCGGGCACGTATTGAGGCCAGTAATAGGCATGGCAGGATTCGGGACAGCCTTTGCAGCGCCATTTATTGTATTTGCCATAATTCCTTCGATAATGAGCCGGCTGCCAAAGTCGGGCGGATGGCTGAACACCGTAAAGGTATTTATCGGGTTCGTAATGCTGGCATTCAGCATGAAGTTTTTAATGACAATAGACAGCGTATATAACCTCAGACTAATATCAAGAGATATTTACCTTGCTGTATGGATTGTGCTGTTCACCCTGCTGGGCTTCAATCTGCTTGGGAAAATCAGGTTTGCACATGACGGCAGTTTGCCGTATATAGGTTTTTTCAGGCTGATTGTTGCTACAGCCGTTTTTTCGTTTGTC